>CAYMLN010000549.1:0-2279 GCA_964391045.1 uncultured Saprospiraceae bacterium | reverse complement strand
AATCTGCTGGCCGTGCAGGATACGATCGTCTACGGGTCGTCCCTGCTGCCGGTCTATGACCGGAAAGCCTTCGGCGCCAAGATCGGCTACGGATCCGACAAGACCTATGTGGACTTCATCGTGGTCAAGGCATGGGACGACACGGGGACGCCGGGCGCCAACGACGACCTGCCCAACCCGTTCTACTTCGCGTATGCGCCCAAGGAAAACCTGATCCTGGGTTCCTCGTTCAAGATCAGGCTGTTCAAGAAACTGGATCTCTACGGCAACGCAGGGGCCAGCGCGATCACGGAAAACACCGCCCTGGCGTCCCAATATCCGCCCGAATTCAACTACCTGGAAGACGTGTATGCCCTCAACGCATCGTCCCGGTTTGCCCTGGCCGGAGATGCGGGCGTCCGCCTCCGCATCAAGCGCAGCACCATCGGCGTGCAATACAAGCGAATCGAGCCCTTCTACAGCACCCTGACGACAGATTTCTTTTACAACGACATCGAGAACATCACCTTCCAGGCCAGCACATCCTCCCGCAAGGGCAAGGTGCGCTTTTCCGGCAACCTGGGCTTCGAGCACAACAACCTGTACGAGCATCAATCGGTCACATCCTCGCGCGTCATCGGATCGGCCAACATGACCCTGATGCCGGTCCAGCCGCTCGTGCTTTCCCTGCGGTACAGCAACTACACCCAAAACTCCGAGTCCGGCCTGCTGGTCATCAATGATACGCTCCGGCTTGCCACCACCTCCGCCAATTACGGACTCATGGCCAACTATACGCTGGGCGAAGAACGCAAGAACAGCCTTTCCGGCTACCTGGGCCGAACCACGATAACCGACCAAAGCCCGGTCACGCGCCTCGGAAACCTGACGACGGATATCGCGACGGTGACCTATACCTATACGCTTCCAGGCACTGACTTCCGTTTGTCGCCGACCCTGAACTATGCCCGTTACCAATATCCGGACAGCCGGCAGGAACGCTTTGGCGGGGGCATCAACATCAGCACGCCCCTGGCGGAAAAGAAGATCCTCCTGACCGCAGGCACGAACTACAGCCGCAATGATATCGACGCCTTCAAGAACGGCTATGTCCTCTCCAGCCGGCTGGGCGTCACCTATTCCCCATATGCCACCGGCGCCATCAACGTCAGCCTGCAGCATATCAGCAACCAAACGATCCTGCAGGACGCTTTTTCCGAGGTGCGGGGCCGGATCCAATACACACAAAAACTTGGCTTCTGAGCGTCATGAAAAAGACAGGCCTGATCCTCTCCATCCTCTGGGTATCGCTTCAGGCGATCGGGCAGCGTCCGCTGGAGATCATCGTCAATTTCCCGCCACCCTATCCGCGGGAATTCGCCGCCTATTACTATGCCCCGGACCTCTACTCCCTGACCATCATCAACTACACGGAAAACGAGCAGGAGATCTATCTCACGGGCGGCCTGTACGGCACGGACAACGGGGTGGTCACCCGGGTCAAGGAATCGTATCGCCCGCCGGCGCCCTTCGTCGTACCAGCATCCGGCATCCGGGTGATCGACGGGATGGAATTGTCCGAGATCAATGCCAACATGGACACCTCGGACATCATCCTCAACGGCATCCCCATCACGGACCTCAACATCAGCGGGATGCTGCCCGAGGGCAATTACGTTTTCTGCCTGACCGCCCGCGACTTCGCCACCGGCCAGCCGCTTTCGGTCGGCTGCTCCTTTGAATTCAACATCTTCTACGCGGACCAAACCCAGGTCACTGTTCCCCTGGAGGAAGAGGTCGTTCCGGAGACGCCAAACCCCGCCGTGCCGATCAATTGGTTCCTTAACCTGAGCGATCCGATCAAGTACGCGGACATCACGTATGAGTTGAAGATGATCGACCTGACGGAATACCCGGACGATGACCTGATGCAGCTCTTCCTGGATCCGGGTGTTCCCCCGCTGATCGAACTTGAAACCGCTTCAAACAACTACATCTACAATGCCCTGGGCAGTGACCCGGAGCTGATCCCCGGCCACAAGTATGGGGTCCGGATCAGAAGCCTCGACATGGCCAATGAGATCGTGATCCCGAATGACGGCTACTCCGAGATCCGCACGTTCTGGTATGCCTTCAACGACGAGGATGGGGACGGAAGTGATGACGAAGACGTGGTCATTTCGGAATGTGTTGAGGGCTGCTATTACACGGGCAACCTGGCGCGGACAAACTTCAATGGAGAGCCTGAAATCATCTACATCGGCAACTTCGAGATCCATGATCCCGTATTCACCTCCACC
>CAYMLN010000548.1:1493-2282 GCA_964391045.1 uncultured Saprospiraceae bacterium | reverse complement strand
CGGCGATCCGGGTATGAGTCATAGGGCGGCAAAAATACATATCCGTACCCGAAGGCACGGCGGGCGAATCATACTTTTGCACCCATGCAGACAAACCCGCCCTCCCCGCCGGCTGAAGATGCGTGCCCTGCCTGTGGCCACCGTCCGCTGCGGGATGCCGGTCGTGTAAAGGACCACAGTGTTTCCGGAGAGTGGTTCGACCTCCTCGCCTGCCCGGCCTGCGGCCTGCGGAAGACCGCCCCGCAACCCGCCCCGGAGGTCATCGGGAGATACTATGCCTCAAGCGATTACGTATCGCATAGCGATACGCGTACCGGCGCCGTCAACCGGCTGTACCACTTCGCCCGCCAGTTTATGCTGGGCCGGAAAGCCGCCTGGGTGACCCGGGCTGCAAGCCGGACCGCAGGCCGCCTGCTCGATGTCGGCGCGGGGACAGGTTATTTCGCGGCGTATATGCGTGATCGGGGCTGGACGGTCACAGCACTCGAGCCTGACGAAGGCGCCCGGAGACTGGCCCTGGAGCGGGCGAAACTTGCCATCCGGCCGACGGATGATCTCTTCACATTGGAACCCGGCACGTTCGACGTCATCACCCTGTGGCACGTCCTGGAGCATGTGCACGATCCTGCCGCTTATTTGCGTCAATTCAGGCAACTGCTCGCAGCGGGGGGCATGCTCATCATTGCCGTGCCCAATCCCGAGTCGCGCGATGCCCGCCAATACGGTCCCGACTGGGCGGCCTGGGACGTGCCGCGCCATCTCTGGCATTTCAGTCCGGAGGCCATGCGC
>CAYMLN010000548.1:0-1483 GCA_964391045.1 uncultured Saprospiraceae bacterium | reverse complement strand
GTTTTCGTCATGCGGTTTTGCCCTGTCGGACATGCGCACGATGCCGCTCGATGCCTTCTACGTGAGCATGTTGAGCGAACGCTACAAGGGACGTGGCTTCATCGGCCTTTTGGCCGGGGCGTGGAGCGGGCTTCGCACATGGGTCGCTGCATGGGGCCATCGCGAGCGCGCGTCTTCGATCATCTATCTCGGAAAGCCGGCCTGATCACTCCAGCAGGCAGCACATCGCGCGGAGGTCGACGTTCCCGCCGGACACGATGACACCCACGCGCTTGCCGCGCATCAGTCCCTCATAACGCATCGCGGCGGCCACCGGTACGGCGCTTGAGGGCTCGATGAGGATCTTCATCCGCTCCCAGACGGCAAACATCGCCGAGGCGATCTCTTTCTCGCTGACCAACAAGACGTCCTTGACAAATTCGCGGATGACGGGAAAGTTGACGTCGCCGAGTTGCGTGCGCAGGCCGTCCGCAATGGTATCCGTCCGCGTATTTCCCTCGATCACGCCGCTGCGCATCGACCTGTAGGCGTCGTCGACGAGTTCCGGCTCAGCGGCATAGACCTCGGCGTTCGGCGCGTATATGCGCGCAGCCAGGGCTGTCCCGGCCAGCAATCCGCCGCCCCCGACCGGGGCGAGGATCAGGTCGAGATCCGGTACGTCTTCGATCAACTCGGCTGCACACGAACTGTTGCCGAGGATCACCTGCCAGTCATTGGACGGATGGATGAACACGGCGCCCGTCTCCCGGATCAATCGCTCCGTCAGCGCTTCGCGTTCGGCTGGCGACGGCCCGCTGAAGACGATCTCCGCGCCGTACCCGCGCACGGCGTTGACTTTAACCTGCGGCGCATATTCGGGCATGACGATGATCGCTTTCACGCCGTTCATCTTTGCCGACAAGGCGAGCGCCTGGGCGAAATTGCCCGAGGAGTGCGTGATCACGCCGCTCCGTCGCTCCTCTTCCGTGAGCCTGGACAACGCATGCGATGCACCACGCATCTTGTATGCGCCCATACGCTGGAAGTTCTCGCACTTGAAAAAGAGTGACGCCCCTGTCCACTGGTCGAAGGTGGAGGACGTCAGCACCGGCGTGCGGTGGACGTATGACTTGATGCGCTCGCGCACATCGGCCAGTGTGGTCAAGTCAGGCAGGTTCATGAGCGATACAGTTGATGAAGGCAGTCGTCGATATGCGCCAAAGTTTCGTCTACATGATGCATTTCCGTGTTCGTCTGCCCGGTGACCCAGCGCAACAGGCTTCGCTCTTCCACGACGGCGTGGGTCATGTAGGCAAAGCCGCCGTCGTTGATCATACGGCCGAGGGCGCGGATGTGCTCACCCTGCGGATCGCGCGATGACGGAAGCCGGAACGTATTGATGTTGAGCGAACGCGGATAGGCCAGTTCAAGCAAGGAATGCGCCTCGATGTGCGACTCGATCGCTTCCGCCAGCAGCATATGTTCGCGCAGGCGTTCGGCAATG
>CAYMLN010000547.1:0-2286 GCA_964391045.1 uncultured Saprospiraceae bacterium | reverse complement strand
GATTCTATTTCCGCCCGCACTATTTCGTCGTGTTCCTGCCTGCGCTGGCCTTGTCGGGTGCAATGGTCCTCTTCGGTGCCGGTGAAGCGGCTTCGCGCTTCAAGCTTCCCGGCGCCGGCGTGATTCCCTTCATCCTGCTGGTCGTGCTTGCCGGCATGGCCATGCGGACACATGCCGACTATCTTTTCCGCTCCAGCCCGGATGCGATCTGCCGCGATCAGTTCGGCGCATCGAATCCCTTCATCGAGTCCCGCGAGGTTGGACGATTCATCGCAGCAAACACCGATCCTGCGGACAAGATGGCGGTGCTCGGCTCCGAACCGCAGATCTATTTCTACGCAAACCGGCTGCCGGCGACCGGATTCATCTACACCTATCCGCTGATGGAGAATCAACGGTACAGCCTCCAGATGCAGAAAGACATGATCGCCGAGATCGAGGCCAACAAGCCGAGGATCATGCTGTATGTCAACTCGCCGCTCTCGTGGCTCCGGAAAGATGAGTCGGCCATGGACATCTTTAACTGGCACAATTCATATAAGGCCCAGTACAGCCAGATCGGCCTCGTCGACATCAATCCAAAAGGACCCTCGTCATTTGTCTGGCGTGAGGCGCTCAACGGTTATGCGCCGCAGTTTGACAACCGGATCATGGTCTATGAGCGGCTGCCGGGCCAATAATATGTACCCGTGATCCCGGGTCAGAAGTCCATCTTCCGGAAGAGCCATCGCTTGGTGATCTCCGCGAAAATTCCATAGACGGCTGCGATGAGCAACATGACGCCGATGACCGATGCGGGCAGGGGCGTAAAGCCGAGCGGCGTCATGCCGGGCAGGTAGGGAATTACAAGGATCGCCGCGACGGCCAGGACAGAGGAGACCCACAAGGCCGTGCCGATGCGACTGCGAAAAACGATGCGGTGCGTGCGGATGATCAGGAGGATGAGGATCTCCGTGATCACGGATTCGACGAACCACGCGGTCCTGAACATCGGGGGCGGCGCGGCGAAGATCCAGATCAACACGCCGAACGAAATAAGGTCGAAGAAAGAACTCTCGAGGCCGAAGACAACCATGAACCGTTGGATGAGGCGGTTGTCCCAGCGTCGGGGTCGGGCTAGCAATTCGCTGTCCACCTGGTCCGAGGCGATAGTCAGGGCGGGAATGTCCGAGAGGAAATTGGTGAGCAGCACCTGGGCGGGCAGCAGGGGCAGGAACGGCAGGAAGACGGATGCGACGGCCATGCTGAGCATGTTGCCGAAGTTGGCGCTGATGGTGATGAAAATATACTTCAGCGTGTTGAGGTAGGTCTTGCGGCCTTCGGTGATGCCCGCCGATAAAACGTCGAGTCCTTTCGCCATGAGGATCATGTCGGCCGATTCTCGGGCCACGTCGACGGCGTTGTGCACCGAAATGCCTACGTCGGCCACCTTGAGTGCAGGTGCGTCGTTGATCCCGTCGCCCAGGTACCCCACGATGTGTCCCCGTTTCTGCAGCATGCGGACGATGCGCTCCTTTTGGGACGGCTCCGTCTCGGCGAAGAGGTCGGCTTCATCAACCATCCGGATGAGTGCATCGTCCGGCAGGGCATGGAGTTCGGCGCCGGAAACGACCCGGTCGACCTCGATGCCAAGGCGTTCGGCGAGATGCGAGGCGATCAGCGTGTTGTCGCCCGTGATGATCTTCAGCGCCACGCGCTTGCCGGCCAGCTCTTCAATGATCGCCGCCGCCTCGGGACGCGGCGGGTCCTCGAGCGCGATAAAGCCGGCGAACGTCATGTCCGTCTCGTCATCCTTCGTGATGACCGGATCATCGGTCACGTCCTTCACGCTCACGCCGATCGTCCGACGCCCCTGGCGACTGAAGTCGGCATACACGGCCTCGATGCGCTCGCGATGCAGGGCGAGCGGCTCGGCATCGCCGTTCTCCGCCTGGCTGTCCCGGCAAACGGCCAGGACATTTTGCACGGCGCCCTTGGTGATCATAAGATGGCGGCCCTCGTGCGCGACGACGATGCTCAATCGCTTTCGCAGGAAATCATACGGCACCTCGTCGAATTTCGCGTACGCCGAGATATCCGCCTGGCATTGGTCGCGGATCGCCGCGTCCATCGGATTGGGATAGCCCGATTCAAATGCTGCGTTGAGGTAGGCATAAAGACGAACCTGATCGCTCGACGTTCCCTGGGGCGTGACGCATTCACGGACGGTGATGACGCCCTCGGTGAGCGTACCGGTCTTGTCGGCGCACAACACATCGATGGCGCCGAGGTTCTGGATCGAGGCCA
>CAYMLN010000546.1:913-2287 GCA_964391045.1 uncultured Saprospiraceae bacterium | reverse complement strand
GAAGGTCAGGGAGACCTGGGCGACGGGGGCGGGCTTGCGTTTCTTCGTGCCGTTGAAGATCACGTCGGACATGTTCTCCAGGCGGAGCTCCTTTCCCTTCTGCTCACCCAGCACCCAGCGGATGGCGTCGACGATGTTCGACTTGCCCGATCCGTTGGGACCGACGATGCCGATCACGGGTTCATTGAAGTGGATGAGGGTGTCGTTGGCGAAACTTTTAAAACCCTTCAGTTCAAGGCTCTTCAGGCGCATCGGCCAAAGATAGATTTTTCAATTATACAAAGATTTTCAATGTGTTATGATGAAAATACATGGCGGCAAACCGCTATCCGTAACGGCCTGATCCTAAAGAAAGCGCCGGATCCGGCGGGCCGGCCGGGGGCGAAAAATTTTTCCGGGTCAGCCGGCCGCATCGGCCTTCAGCCGGGCCGCATCGTCGTGGCCGAGGTATTTCTCGATGGCGTCGTGGACGAGATAGATGACCGGGGTGAGGACGATGGCCATGGTGAACTTGTACGCGTAATTGACCAGGCCGATGGCGATCACGCGCACGAGGTCCCAGTCGGAGCCGATGTGGAAGGCGATGATCAGGACGACGAAGCTGTCGATGAATTGCGAAACCAGCGTTGAGCCGGTGGCGCGCAGCCAGATCTTCTTCTCCCCGGTAAGCTTGCGGATCTTGTGGAAGACGATGACGTCGATGAGCTGGCCGAGGAGGAAGGCGATCAGTGACCCGGCGATGATCCACAGGCCCTGGCCGAAGATGCGGCGGAAGGCGAGGTCCATGTCGGGCAGGCTCTGCGCGGGATCGTCCCGCAGGCCGCTCACCGACTGCCACCAGTCGTTGGGCGGCGCCTGCATGGCGAAGAAGGCCATGATGAAGGCGTAGAGGATCAGCCCGACGGCCATCCAGGAGAGGAACTGCACGCCGCGCCGTCCATAGTATTCGTTGATGATGTCGGTCATGACGAAGACCACGGGCCAGAGCAGGACGCCTGCCGTGAGATTGAAGCCCAGGTCGTGGACGCCGAACAAGGAGAAGGAGAGGGGGGCAAAGCCAAAGGTCTTCTCGAGCGAGAAGATCTTGATCCCGATGAATTCCGCCAGCATGGCGTTGGCGATGAAGAATCCGCCGAGCAGGATGAAGAGCGTCGTCGGCTTGGAAGCGAGGATCGAGCGGGCCATGGTTCGAATTGACGGCCTGAAAGATAACATTCACCCGCGCGCTATTCGTTAGGTTTGACATACGACGCCATGCAAACGACCTTCCGCCTGCTGCTTCTCAAGCTAGCCTGCTGGCTGTTCAGCCTGCCAGTCGCGCCTGCCCAACGGGCGTCCCTCGACCGGGCGATCGGCATCCTGCTTCGCGAGGAG
>CAYMLN010000546.1:0-903 GCA_964391045.1 uncultured Saprospiraceae bacterium | reverse complement strand
CCGGTCGATTTTACCCGCAATCCGACCGTGCTCGTCGGCGTCATCGACGGCGACAGTACCTACGTGCTTCGGTACGGCGAGGCCATTGATACAACGGGCCGTTTCGAGATAGGCAGCCTGAGCAAACCGGTCACATCATGGCTCTTTTATTCGCTCTCCGCGCCGGGTCCGCCGGCAGTGGCCGACATCCCGGCCTGCGCCGCCTGGCCGGAAAACGCCTGTCGCGGCCCGTGGGGCGAACTTACGCTCGGTCAACTCATGACGCATCGGGCCGGCTGGCCGCAATGGCCGCCGGGCATCGGCGACGCCGAAGCCGGACTCGACGATCCGTATCGGGATTTCGATCGCGCCGCACTGGACGATGCCATTGCGTCGGCCACACCGCAGCCCGGGCGTTACAGCTACAGCCATCTTGGCTATGCCGCCCTGGGACCGTGGTTTGAACGGGCCGGGGGGTATGCCGCGATGTTGGACACCGTGAATGCGCGCCACGGTTTCGACTTCACGCTCCATGGTGACCAATTGGTCGTACAGGGCCACGATCTCGCGGGACAGCTCGCAGGTCCCTGGCATACCAACGCCCTCGCCCCCGCACTGGGCGTTCGCGCGAGCATGGCCGGCATGCTCGACTGGCTCCGCCATGCCATGCCCGATCTCGAGGATGAATGCCGGACATCAGGCTGGAATAAGAGAATGTTCAAACAACAACTCAAGCGTGAAAACGCCTACACGGTCATCCGGGGATGGTTTGCCGTCCCCGCCGGTAAGGACATGGCGCTCTTCCACACCGGCCGCACCGGCGGTCACCATGCCGCGGTAGCCCTGATCCCCGCGAAGCGCAAGGCAGTGGTCGTGCTGGGAACGGGGGCGTCGGGGAGCGGGGAGCTGTGCTGGATGATCCTG
>CAYMLN010000545.1:1159-2310 GCA_964391045.1 uncultured Saprospiraceae bacterium | reverse complement strand
CCAGGCAGAGCAGGCAATCCAAGCCACGCAGGCGAAGGAGCAGGAAGAGCAGCAGGCAAGGACAATGGCATGGCTGGGCACGATGCAGTCAGCGGCTGAAGGTATCGGATCGGCATTCGCGGAGATCGCCACCAAGGGCGTGGCCGGATTCAAGGCGCTGGCCGGGGCGATCCTCAAGGCGGCCGCAGCCGCTGTCAAGCTGGCGGTCGCACAATGGATCGGCGGCGTGCTGGCTGACGTGGCCAAGACGCCCGGTGGATTCCTCACCGCGCTACCCAAGGTGCTGGCCGGCGGCGCGATCATCGGCATGATCGACGGCCTGATGGGTCAGGTCTCGCTCGCCCAGGGCGGTATCCTCACCGGTGAATCCATCATCCGGGCCGGGGAGTACCCTGGCGCCGCGGCCAACCCTGAGGTCATCGCCCCGCTCGACAAGCTCAAGCAGTACATGGGCGACAGCGGCGGCATGGGCCCGGGCTACATCGTGGGTGAGGTCGCCGGTGATAAGATCCTGCTGGTCACTTCGACGGCCCAGTCATACGCCGGTCGTCGGGGATCGGGTAACAAGATCCAGTTCTGATGGCCTACGTCCGGTTCAGATCGACCCACTACAACACCTCCGGCCCGGAGATCGAGTGGACGTATGAGATCCTCGACACCGAGCCGGTTGCCCAGGTGATCAACTTCGAATCAAATGACCCGAACATCTCATTCGAGGGCCTGACCACCGAGATGAAGCCGGGCATCTACCCGACGACGGTCCGCTTCCAGTTCTACGTCAGGGCATCACCCAAGACAATAGGCGCGAAGGTCTACGGCCCGAGCGAATCCATCATCACCGACCTGCTGACCAGCGAGGAGGGCCGATTCCGTGTCAAGATTTACAAAAACGGCGCGCTCTACTTCGTCGGCATCATCCTCCCCGACCAGAGCACGTATGAGGACGGCTATTACCCCTACGTCCTCAACATCACGGCCGCCGACGGCCTATACCGGCTCAAGGACAAGAGCTATCTGCTGCCCTTCGGCGAGCTGTCCCGACCGTCGAGCTCGGGCACCAAGCCGATCATGTTCTCGGCCGGCACCGTGAAGCTGCCCGCCGATCCGTCGGTCGTGACGCTCAACAGCGAGCACTCGCAGTTCGCGCCGCT
>CAYMLN010000545.1:0-1149 GCA_964391045.1 uncultured Saprospiraceae bacterium | reverse complement strand
GAAGCTGGAGACGATCACCTGCTCGGAGATCCTGCAGCTCACCGGCACAGCCCAATCCACGCCGCTGTCCACCTGCCTGGAAGGCACGGAGTGGACGCTCATCGAGCATTACAGCGCGGTGGAGGAGTACACGCCCTACCAGCAGACCACATCCGTATCATCGACATATGCCCGCTGGGTCCAGTTCGCTTTCGAGAATCCTGGCGATGGCTGGGTGCTGCAGGCCGATGGCAAGTACGCCAAGGCGCCGACCTATACCAACGAGAACATCCTGATCGACGGCGTGTCGCTCTATCACCTGACCCGTGACATCGCTGACCCGCAGTTCCGCACCGTCACGGAGATGATCACCGCCCTGATCGGCTACATCGGGCTGGGGGAGGAGTACGAGGATGTGATGTGGGACACCACGATGGACTGGTACGAGCATTCCATGGCCAACTTTACCGCCGATCCCCTGTCGATGATCCGGCTACACGAGAAGGAGCTGAAGCAGGGCGACATGTGGTCGGCGCTGGAGAAGGTATGCAAGCTGTTCTACATGCGGCTCTTCCACGCCGCCGGCCGCTACCATTTAGAGCAGATCTCCGCGCGGGATACCTCCCTGGTCAAGCGCCATAAATACGCACCGGACGGGACGTTCGTCGGGACGGAAACGGTCAACCTGGATAAGAGCATCACGACCGAGGATATCAAGCCGGGATCCAACGGCACGTACCGCATCCTCCCGGCTCTGGCACACGCTGAGGTGAAGATCAAGCTCGACGGCGGCAACATCCTCGACGGTGAGGAGTGGCGGCCCGGCAATGTGGGCCAGCGATATCTCGGACGCATATCCCGCGAAGATGGGATCCAGAAGATCCGGCTCGAACTATCCACATGGGTCCGCACCACCTACGACAAACCGACGCAGGACGCCCTGGGTCCTGATGCGCCGTGGGTGTGTGCGAATCTGTACTTCCTCTACTTTGGCCTCCGCCTGGTCGACACGATCACCGGCCTGACCTACTATCTGACAGGAGACGCCGGGACGACGACCACGACGACCGACGATGACGCCACGTTGGACAGCTCGGCCGTCACGATCAATAAGATCATCCGCCTGGGCTCCGATCCGGACGACATCCAGTATAAGTCTGGGCGGTACAC
>CAYMLN010000544.1:0-2313 GCA_964391045.1 uncultured Saprospiraceae bacterium | reverse complement strand
GGAATACGCGGCGGCGAGGAGGGCATTGAGTCCCGTGCCGAACCCGAACTCGAAGACGGAAACAACCTGTGCGGGCGGCAGGGTGGCCAGGCCATGCTGGATAAACACGTGCCGGCTCTCGGAAACAGCCCCGTAAAGGGAATGATAGGTTGCGTCGAATGTCGGGCTATAAACGGTATTGGATCCATCCCGCGTAGGGTGGATCCAGAGGTCCGAAGGAACAGGATCGATCGATGGAATCACCCGCTGCATGGTGGGACGCACAGGCACATCCTCAATGGTTCGGGCGGGTGTTCAATCCCGCCAGTCCGAAGGTTTTCGGGGGAACCGGGCTTAGCAAGCCGGTTGGCCGGGTGCCGGTGTTCCCACAGCTTCCACGGAGAAATCGCTGGGACACCCATAACCGCGGTTGCATGCCGTCGCGGAAACGAGGATGGCGGCGAAACCCAGGAAAACGAGAAGCTTGAAGGCGGATACTTTCATGATAACTTTAATTTACTTTGTCCTGATTTCAGGACGATAACCGGTACCTTAAACCAAAATCGGCGCGAATTTATTTCATTTCCCGCGTTTTTTCTGAAAAAATCATCTCATCCCGACGTCCGGTCCATGCGTATTCACTTTATCGCCATCGGCGGCAGCATCATGCACAGCCTCGCCCTGGCCCTGCGAGCCCTTGGGCACCAGGTGTCGGGGAGCGACGACGAGATCTACGAGCCCAGCCGGAGCCGGCTTGCCGATGCCGGATTGTTGCCCCCCGTGTTCGGGTGGTTTCCGGAAAAGATAACCTCCGACCTGGAGCTTGTCGTCCTCGGCATGCATGCCCGTTCGGACAACCCGGAACTCATCGCAGCCCTCGAACAGGGGCTGGACGTGAAATCTTTTCCGGAGGTGGTGTACATGTTTTCCAGGGAAAAATTGCGGGTCATGGTCGCCGGAAGTCACGGGAAAACCACCACGTCGGGTATGATCGCCCACGCCCTGCACGGAATGGGCATTGCGGCTGACCGGATGATCGGCGCCGCGATCGGGTCGCTCCGCCCCGTCGAACTGACCGAAGCGCCGCTGATCGTATTGGAAGGGGATGAATACCTGACCAGTCCACTCGATCCCCGGCCCAAGTTCATGCACTACCGCCCGCAGGTGACCGTCCTCACGGGAATCGCGTGGGACCATATGAACGTCTTCGCGACCTATGCGGACTACCTGCAATCCTTCCGTGATCTATTCGCGACCCTGACGGCTGAAGACTTGCTGATCTATTGCGCCGATGATCCCGAGGTTGTCAGGCTGGTTATCGAGGAACAGCCAAAGGCGATCCTTCGCCCATATCATACGCATCCCTATGTCATTCGCGACGGCCAGGTGTTCTTGCGAACACCGGACGGGGACGTTGGCATAGGCGTATTCGGCCAGCATAATCTCCAGAACCTGTCCGGGGCGCTGGAGGCGGTCGTCGCCGCCGGCGGTGAAAGTGCCGGATTTTATGATGCGATCGGCTCGTTCACAGGCGCGCAAAGTCGCCTGCAACTGTTGGCCGAAGCACCGCTGTTCACCGCATACAAGGACTTTGCTCACGCTCCGTCAAAGGTGCGTGCGACTGTTGCTGCCGTCCGTGAAAAGCATCCCGCAGCCCGCCTCATTGCGATCCTTGAGCTCCATACCTTCAGTTCGCTCAATCCGGCCTTTCTGCCGCAATACGCAGGCACCCTCGCCGATGCTGATGAAGCTATTGTATTCTTCAGTCCGCACACGCTGGCCATGAAGAAACTGCCGGACCTTTCTGCTGACCAACTCCGGGCGCATTTTGCGGCCCCTGACCTGAAGGTGGTCACGGATGCCGAGTCGCTTCGGGGCACAATCACAAGCCTGCAAACAGGGGTGGAAACGGTTATGCTGTGGATGAGTTCAGGTCGCTTCGATGGGCTGGATATCGCGGCCGAGTCGAAGTCGTTTGCTGCGGCTATGGCCCCGCAGTCCTGATCAAACCGCCGTGATCAACGCTACGGTGTCCTGCACGGACAGGGCGTCCTTTATGCTGTAGGGGCCGATCATCGTGCGTCGCAAGCCGGAGAGATGTGCGCCGCAACCCAGTGCGCGGCCGTAGTCGTGTGCGAGCGAACGCACATAAAAGCCGCTTCCGCAATGGACATTAACCTGAACGACGGGCAGATCTACGCTTGTTATCCGCATGTCGTGCACGATCACGCGGCGCGGTTCGGTCTTTACGTCATGCCCCGCCCGGGCCAGGGCATACAAGGGCTTGCCGTCTTTCTTGATCTTGCGCAAGATATACTCTGGGTTGATCTTGAG
>CAYMLN010000543.1:0-2324 GCA_964391045.1 uncultured Saprospiraceae bacterium | reverse complement strand
ACCGCCCGGATCCCCTCGTCCGTCATCAACCTCCTGGTCTTCCTCAGCATGGTGGTGGCCTTCCTCAACGGCTCGAAGCAGGAGCAGGGCAGGATCCGATGGATCCCCGCCATCGGGTATACCATCCTTATCGCCATGAGCTTTGGGCTCATCATTGACCTGGGTCACAATCGAAGTGGGCGGATTCATCTCGACCGGGAGCAACAGCGAATGATCCAATTGCGGGAAATGTTCGAATGACCCCTCGTCGGGGCAACGCCGCGCATCCTTTGGCGGGTATGAGGCGGTCTACCTGTCGAACGTCAACCGTCGTCCCGCCGGGGCGCCGATTACTGTTCCATTCTCGACAACGCGCACGCCGTTGACCCATGTTCCGATGATCCTGCCCGGCAGTGTCCGGCCTTCGAGCGGCGACCATCCGCACTTGTATAACACACTTTCCCGGGTAACCGGAACCAATGCCTCGGGATCGACCAGGACAAGGTCTGCAAAGGCGCCTTCATCCAGAAATCCCCGGTCTTGAATGTCGAAGCATTGAGCCGGCCGATGACACATCCATTCGACGATCTGCTCGAGCGTAATGCGGCCGGCCGCGCGATGACTGAGCATCATCTGCAGGCCGTGCTGGACCAGCGGAAGGCCTGCCGGCGCATCCGGGTATGGCGCGGACTTCTCCGCCCAGGTGTGCGGGGCGTGGTCCGTCGCGATGATGTCGATACGTCCGTCGAGCACCGCCTGGAAGATCGCCTCGCGGTCCTCGGCGGTCTTGACTGCGGGGTTGCATTTGATCTGGTTGCCCAGTGTGATGTAGTCGGCGTCGGAAAAGAACAGGTGGTGCACGCACGCTTCGGAGGTAATGCGCTTGCCCTTGATCGGACCCGGAGAGAAATGCGCCAGTTCTTCCTTCGTGGTGATGTGCAGGATATGCAGCCGGGTGCCGTGCTTCCGGGCCAGGTCGACCGCGAGTGTCGAACTGATCATGCACGCCTCGCGGCTGCGGATCCAGGGATGGGCCGACGGCGGGATCGCCGCACCATAGCGTTCCTGCGCCAGGGCCATGTTGCGCCGGACGGTCGCCTCGTCCTCACAATGCGTGGCGATGAGCATCGGGCTCTGCGCAAACAGCTTGTCCAGCGTATTGGGATCGTCGACGAGCATGTTGCCCGTGCTGCTGCCCATGAAGGCCTTGACCCCGCATACCGTCTTCGGGTCGGTGCGGAGCACCTCTTCGAGGTTGTCATTGGCCGCGCCCATGAAGAACGAATAGTTGGCCCAGGCATCCCGCTCGCCGATGGCGTACTTGTCGGCCAGAAGGGCTTGCGTGACGGCCGGGGGCTTGGTATTGGGCATTTCCATGAAACTCGTGACCCCGCCGGCGACGGCCGCGCGGGATTCCGAATAAATGGTCGCCTTATGGGTCAGTCCCGGCTCCCGGAAATGGACCTGGTCGTCGATGATTCCCGGCATGAGCACGAGGCCGTCCCCGGCGATCTCGATGGCGTTTTCCGGCACCGTAAGCGATGCGCCGATGCGTTCGATCCGGTCGCCACGCACGAGCACGTCTCCCGCCTGGATCTGTCCGCGATTGACCACGCGGACATCCTTGATGACAATTGTTTTCACGCTGTTAAGATACCCGGTTTCGCCCTGCCGGACCCGGATGCCGGCCGAAAAAAGGAGTAGCTTTACCGCCCGAAATCACCATCCATGCGCGTCATCAACCCGTTTGCTTCGCCCGACACGGTCATTGGGATTTGCGGCGGCGGCCAGCTCGGTCGTATGCTGTGCGAAGCGGCTTCGGCGTGGAACTGGAAGATCGCGATCCTGGAGCGGAATCCGGACGATCCCGCCTCGCGCCTTGCCCACCGCTACGTGCAGGGCGACCTGACCAATTACGATGACGTACTGGCGTTTGGCCAGACCGTCGATGTCGTCACCATCGAGATCGAGAAGGTCAACCTCGAGGCACTCTTGGCAGCAGCACCGTCGACAGCGCAACGGGCTTGCCTGGGCGGCCCGTGCGGGTCAGCAGGACGCGGGTCGCCTCGAGGCGGAACAGCGGTGTACGAACCGGGCAGCGCATCTGGTCGGCCATGCCCTGGTTGGCGATGACCTTCTTGCCGGTGATGTTGATGAGCCTCGACTGGCCTACCGAGTGGCGAAAGTCCTGCACCGAATCGAACGAGTAGACGAAACGCCCGCCGGTAGGCTGCCGCGACAGCACTTCGGTACCCGTGCCCTGCCGCGTGTCGACGAGACCCAGCGATTGCAGCCGTTTGATTGCTTCCCGGATGGTGAATCGACTGGCATTGAACTGCTCGCAC
>CAYMLN010000542.1:0-2327 GCA_964391045.1 uncultured Saprospiraceae bacterium | reverse complement strand
AGTACCAGCGCATGTTCCGCTATATCCTCGTCGACGAGTTCCAGGACACGAACTACCTGCAGTACGCGATCCTCAAGCATCTCGTGTTGTACGACGGCAGCGCGCACCATTTCTGCATCGTGGGCGACGACGCGCAGAGCATCTATTCGTTCCGCGGCGCGACCATCGAGAACATCCTGCATTTCGAACACGACTTCCCCACGGCGCGGACGTACAAGCTCGAGCAGAACTACCGGTCGACCGACCATATCGTGCAGGCGGCCAACAAGGTCATCCAGTACAACAACAAGCAGATCCCGAAGAAGATCTGGACGGAGCTTGGCACCGGCCATAAGATCAAGCTCATCAAGGCGGTGAGCGACGTCGAGGAGGCCCGCCATGTGGTAAGCACGATCCTCGAATACAAGAACCGCCATCATCTCGAAAACCGCGACCTCGCGATCCTCTACCGGACAAATGCCCAGTCGAGGACGTTTGAAGAAGCGCTGCGCAAGCAGAACCTGCCGTACCGCATTTTTGGCGGCGTGTCCTTCTACCAGCGCAAGGAAGTCAAGGACATGCTGGCCTACCTCCGCCTCGTGATCAACGACCGCGACGACGAGGCGCTCAAGCGGATCATCAACTACCCGAAGCGCGGCATCGGCAAGACAACGCTCGACCAGATCGCCCAGATGGCGGTCGATAACGAGGTGCCGATGTGGACCGTGATGACGACCGGCGGCTTCGCGAGCCAGGGCAAATTGCGCGGGTTCGTCGAGATGATCCTGCGCTTCCGGCAGACGGCCGAGACGGGCAACGCGTATGACGTCGCCATCCAGGTCGCACGCGAGAGTGGTATCTATGAAGAGCTGCGGCACGATAACAGCCAGGAGGGCGTCAGCCGGATGGAGAACGTCAACGCGCTGCTCGACGGCATCAAGGAATTTGTCGAGAACGACGTGACGGAGAGCGCCGGCGGCGAGGACGTCGCGGCGGACGCGGACCGCAGCCTGGCCGCGTACCTGTCGCAGATCGCCCTCCTCACCGACATGGACGAGAAGGCGGACGAAGAACCCGATTACATCAGCCTGATGACCGGGCACACGGCGAAGGGTCTTGAATGGAAGGCAGTCTTTGTCGTCGGCCTCGAAGAGAATCTCTTCCCGTCGTTCATGGCGCAAGGTTCACCCGAGCAGCTCGATGAAGAACGACGCCTCTTTTACGTGGCGATCACGCGCGCCCGGATGTTGCTCACGCTATCCTACGCGACCAGTCGCTATCAGTTCGGGCAATTCCGTTACAACGATCCCAGCCGCTTCCTCGAGGAGATCGACGACGAGCATTATGAGATCGGGTCGGAACGCCGGGCGAAACCCACGTTCCCGGAACCGAAGGTCCTGGCCGACCGGCCGGGCCGCAAGCGCGACGCGGAACCGCGCGTCTCGCCGGCCGATTTCAAGCCCAGCCCGACGGAATCGATCGGGGAAGGCATGGAAGTGCTGCATTTGCAGTTTGGCCGCGGTCGCGTCGTGGCGATCGACGGCGTGCGCGAGAATCGCGTGGCCACCATCCACTTCGATGACGACGAGGACAATGCAAAGCGGATCATGCTCCGGTTTGCCAAGCTCCAGATCGTGGAATAGGGGAGCGGGATTTTCCGTCAGGGCATCTGCGTGGAGACCAGGGCCGGTTGTGCGGTCCGCGGCTGCAGCCATAGCTTTTGCTTCGACGGGAAAACAGTGTAATTGAAGTTTTGCAGGAAGGCTTGCCCCAGCAGGCCGTCGATGGCAAAGGACGGCACATGCGTTCCCGAAGATCCGATGATGAAGGTGGATGCGATCGGCGGTCCCGACTTATCGAGTTGCAGCGAAGCCGGGACGTGCTCGCGCGATTCTTCCGCATGGCCGAGACCGACCACGCGTACCTGACCGATTGACGGATTAGCTTCTGCTGCATCCAGCGCGCGGAAGAGGAAATTGCTCTCGCTCCCCGTGTCCAGGCCGAGCCTGACCTGCCTGCCATTCACCCGGCAGGTCAATACCGGGAGATGTTGGTCGTAATGAAAGCGGACAAGGCCTGCCTCGTCAGCCGGCATCTCCGCCTCGAGCGTGATGGTCTCGAGATCGTGGTCGACCGTGATGCCGCGGCCGTCGAGCAGGTCGAGGCCCGCGAGCGCATCGATCCGCGTGCCAAGTGCTGCTTCCAGGAAGCCCAGGTCCGACAGGATTGCATCTGTTCGCTTGTGGACGATACCGAGCCACTCGAAATTCGCGACGGACGCGATGGCGCAGGGATAAGGGCCCTGGACACCGATACATTCCGCATGCGCGGCCGCGCCGGTGTAATGG
>CAYMLN010000541.1:0-2330 GCA_964391045.1 uncultured Saprospiraceae bacterium | reverse complement strand
GAAAGCTTCGCGAGGTACATGGCTTCTTCTGCAGCCGTATCCCCGCCCCCGACGACGGCCAATTCCATATTCCGGAAAAAGAAACCGTCACAGACCGCACAGGCCGAAACGCCCTTGTTCATCAGCCGCTTCTCGGACTCGAGCCCGAGCCATTGCGCGCTGGCACCGGTGGATACAATGATGGCGTCGGCATGGAGTTCTTCGTCCGCATCGGTCCAGGCCTTCAGGACCGGACCGGTGAAATCCACCTTGGTGATCACCTTGTACCGGATGTCGGTGCCGAAGCGTTCCGCTTGCTCGCGGAAAGCATCCATCATGACCGGGCCGCCGATCCCCTTCGGGAAACCGGGGAAATTCTCGACATCGGTCGTGATCATCAACTGGCCGCCGGGTTCGGCGCCGGTGTACATCACGGGCTTCATGTTGGCGCGTGCAGCGTAGATGGCCGCCGTGTAGCCGGCCGGGCCGCTTCCGATGATCAGGCAGTGAATATGTTCGCTCATGGCTTGTCGTGTTCGTTCGTTTCGGGTTATTAAATCGTTCCTGCTGGGGCAGGCGCCGTAAAGGTAAGTCTTTCACAAAACGCGTTTGGCGACCGCCCGCTATCGTTGGTCGAAGGAAGGGCCCCGGCGCGACGAAATCCGTTACATTTATTACTTACGCCCGACACGCATGCTGAGTCTCCTCTATCCGATCTCCTACCTCGCCTGCATGACCGGCCTGATCCTCTGGTTTTATTTCGAAGGAAACCGAAGCCGGAGCCGGGCCATGAGCTCGCTTTTCCTCGTGTCCTTCTTCATCTACCTTATCGCCCTCGCCTTTTCGAGCGGCGACCTGGCCTATAAGCTGCTGATCCTGTTTCGCGACCTGATGGTCCTGGCCGCCGCCTCGCAGGTCTTTCGCCTTGCGCGCCGCCACCAGCTCCTCGTGCTTGTCCTCGCGATCACGCTGTACGGCTTCATGCAGTTCTTCGGCTTCAACATGCTGATCAACACGTTTCCGCAGATCCGCGAGAGCGCTTCTCCGCTCGACGATGAGTTCGAACTGCTCGTGGAGACCCGCGAGGGCGACATCCCGGCGGCATACGCGCGGATTATCGAGAAATACGGCCTCACCGCGGAACCCGCGTTCCGCCCTGCCGACCCCACACTAAGCCGGCTCGACGAGTTTTGGGCGATCGGCATCCCGGATGCGCAGGAAGACCGTATCCGCCGGATCGTACGGGATTTGCGTCGAATTTCCGCAACGCGGCATATCGAGTACAACGAGGCGCTTACCCTGGACGACAAGCCCTCCAACGCGCCTGCAGGCAAGGCACCCGGTGCGGTCAATGACCCGATGGCTGACCGGCAGTGGGGTTGGCAACAGGTCGGCGGAGACGCGCTGCAGGCCAAGCTGGCCGGGCTCGGTCTTCGCCCCGTCAAGCCCGCATTGATCGCCATCCTCGACTCCGGCGTGGATGCCGCGCACGAGGACCTCCAGGCGCAGTTCCGGGCCGTCGACGCCGCCTCGGATGACGATCCCGTCGGCCATGGCACGCACTGCGCGGGTATTGCCGCGGCAGTGTCCAACAACGGCAAAGGGGTTGCCTCACTCTCGCCGGGGACATCGATGTGCGTCGTGACCAGTGTCAAGGTGCTCAACGCATATGGCATGGGGCAACAGCGCAAGATCATCCAGGGCATCCTCAAGGCGGCCGATGCGGGCGCCGCCGTCATCAGCTTGTCGCTTGGCGGCCCGTCATCCGATGACCGCCAGAAAGCCTACGCCGAAGCCGTGCGATACGCGAATGCCAAAGGCGCGATCGTCGTTGTCGCCGCGGGCAACAGCAGCACGGACGCCCGGCATTATGCGCCGGCCAATACGCCGGGCGTCATCACGGTTTCCGCGTTGGGCACGGACCTGAAAAAAGCAGGGTTTTCCAATACCGTCGACGGCCTTCGATACGGCGTCGCCGCGCCGGGTACGGGCATTCTCTCGACCTATCCGGGCGGCCAGTACAAGGCGATGGACGGGACGTCGATGGCCACGCCCCAGGTGTCCGGCCTCATCGGCCTGCTCAAGGCCGTGCGGCCCGAACTGACGACAGCAGAGGTCTATGACATCCTGCATGATACCGGCACCCGCGTTCCGGACGAGCGAAAGACCGGGCGCATGGTCCAGGCATTGCCGGCCCTCGAGCGCGTGCTCGACTGAACCGTTGCCTCACCAAATGTACCGGCAAGCCTGCTCGAGCTTGTCCGCATCCGACTCCAACTTCCCTTCGAGTTCAAGCGTGATCGCCGCGCGTTCGTACAGCAGCGTCTCCCAGTGGTCGGTGCCGCGCCAGA
>CAYMLN010000540.1:0-2331 GCA_964391045.1 uncultured Saprospiraceae bacterium | reverse complement strand
CCGTGGTGGCAGACATCAATCCGGAGGCGGCGCGGAAAGTGGCGACCGCCAGCGGGCCCTTCGGCATCGCCACCATGTGCGCCGGACGGCTGCGGATAGACCGCGCGCCAGTTCGCCGCGAACTTCATGTGTACCCCCTAAGCCCACCCTATGTTCGACTCGCCCGTCATTGAAACACTCCTCAGCCTGACCCTGCTGATGCTGTTCTTTTCCATCCTGGTCAGTTGTGTCCAGGAAGGCTATGTCCATCTCCGCAAGTCGAGGGGGAAGATGCTCGAGTACGCGATCCGGGAAGTCCTCACGGATACCTTCAACAAGGACTTCGCCCATCTGGTCTACCAGCACCCGCAGGTCGACCTGCTCCGGGAAAAACAAGGCGGCCTGCCCTCATACATCGGCGCCGATGCGTTCGCCCGGGCGCTGATCGAATCGATCGCCCGGGAATGCACGGAGACCGTGTATTCCGAAACCCCCGACAAGTCCATGTTGATCAAGGCCGAACGGTTCAAGGCTGAAGCCGTCCGGGCGTGCCCCGACATTGCCAAACGCTATGGTTTGGTTCCGGATGCGGATCATACCCTGGCGGCAGACCAGATGGCCACGCCCATGCCGCTGCATGATCGATTCCTGCTCGGCATCCGGACCATGCGGCAAAGTCCCTTGAAAGACCTGTTGCTTTCCTTCTCGGAAAACGCCCCGAATGCCTCCGGCGAACTGACCCTGGCATCCCTCCAGGCGGAGATCGCCACGTGGTATGACGAATATATGAAGCGCGTGACCGGTTGGTACAAGCGGACCGCACGAAAGAACATCCTTTTCATCAGCATCGCGGTTTGCGTCATCCTGAACCTGAACTTCATTCGGGTCAGCAAGACGATCTATGCGGATTCGAAGCTCAGGGATGTCCTGACCCAAACGGCCTTGCGCGTCGGCGGGCAGGAAAATGCGATCGACTCCATCCGCAAGATTTTCATCATGGACTCACTCGATCTCATGGACATCGATGCCAACGCTCTCCTGGGTGTGCAACTGCCCATCGGTTGGTCGACAAAAAAGCTTGATCCGCACCACACGTCTTCATCCTGGCTTTGCCGGAACCTGGGCACGCCCGGATGCTTCTTCCATACCTACATCTGGCGCAACCTGCTGGGATGGCTCCTCTTCGCGCTTGGCCTGAGCCTCGGTGCACCGTTCTGGTTCGATGTGCTCAATAAGTTTGTCAACGTGCGAAACGCCGGCATTAAGCCCGCCGCCCGGGATGAGCACTGAGCCGGACCCGGCATGATCCGTTCACCGACCAAACCCACGCCCCATGCAATTCGCTGACTTTCATGTACACGGCAACTTCAAGACCTATTTCACCGGCTACGAGGTGAAGGACAAGGAGAACCCGTGGAACGTCGTGAACATCTTCGTCGACAATTTCCTGTTCCGGAAATCCAACCGGATCTTCTCTTCCCAATCCTGCTTTCGCCAATTGGACAAGGGCTCGCTGGGCATCGGCGTCATGCCGCTGTACAGCACCGAGCGCGCCTTCCCCGATTCGTTATTGCTGAAACTCCTGGACTCGCTGACCGACAAGATCAATGACCGGTTATTTCGTGAGATCCGCGAGCGAAAGCTGACGAATTATCATCAGCTGGGCGAATGCTACCAGCATCTCCGGCTGGCCGTACCCGGGCCTCCGGACAGGTTGCATAACGTGAACCTGACCCGGACGTTCTCGGATCTGCGCGACGGCGACATGAACATCGTCTTTTCCCTGGAAGGCGCCCATGCGTTCCTGGACAGGGACGAGGATGCCCTGACACCGGCAGGCATGCAGAAGATCACGGATCGGGTCCGCGTTTACAAGAAGAAGGACCCCGCCGATCCGAACCCCCGGATCTTCATCTTAAACCCCACCCACCTGACCCGGACACCCTTCGTGAATCACGCCTTCGGCATCAAGATCATCGGGCATGCCGATTTCATCCCGCAAGACAGCGGGATCTCGGATGCCGGCATGCAGTTGCTTCACGCCGCCATGCAGGAGGATGACGAACATCATCCCATGATCATCGATGTCAAGCACATGAGCTTCGCCAGTCGTCGGACCTTCTATCAATTCAGGCGCACCCACTTTCCGCACCTGCCGATGGTTTACTCGCACGCGGGATGCACCGGCATTTCCCGGGAAAGGGCGATCGATTATGTGGAAAAGATCCATTCGACCAAATCGAAGGGCATCCGGCACAACCTGGTCTGCCACGTCAAGCCAGCCGGCTATGTGCCCCGCACCTCATTCAACCCGTGGACCATCAACATGTATGACGAGGATATCGCCGAAGT
>CAYMLN010000539.1:0-2334 GCA_964391045.1 uncultured Saprospiraceae bacterium | reverse complement strand
AGCGTAAGCGATGATACGCTCGTCCTCCAGGAAATGTTGGCAAGTGACAATGATTCGCTGTATGCCGGACATGCGGGTACGGCCTATCGCTTCATGCTCGCGCGGGCGTGCCTGTTGGATCGCCCGGTGATCCTCGATGGATCGGAGCAACTCCGTCGCCGGCCCGTCGGCCCGCTGGTCGAGGCCTTGCGCAGGCTCGGCGCGGACATCGCGTACCTGGGCCAGCCGGGCTTTGCGCCGGTTCGCGTTTCGCCCGCCGCGCGATTTGGTGCAAGCGGTGAAGTCGACGTCGAAGCAGGCATAAGCAGTCAGTTCGTCTCCGCCCTCCTGCTCATCGCGCCATGCCTTCCCCATGGCCTTGTCATCAGGATGCAGGGCACGCCGGTATCCCGATCGTACACCGACATGACGATTCGGATGATGCGACACTTCGGCGTCGATGTCGTCGCCGAAGGCGATCGCATCATCGTGCCGTCCGGCGGATACCGGCCGGCGCCGTACACGGTCGAGGCAGACTGGTCCGGCGCCGCGTTCTTTTTTTCGATCGCCGCGCTGGCGGAAACAGCCGATGTCGTGTTGGAAGGACTTACAGCGGAAAGCTGGCAAGGCGATTCGGT
This sequence comes from uncultured Saprospiraceae bacterium, assembly GCA_964391045.1. Taxonomy (GTDB): domain Bacteria; phylum Bacteroidota; class Bacteroidia; order Chitinophagales; family Saprospiraceae; genus Opimibacter. The sequence goes on along the minus strand of CAYMLN010000539.1, from coordinate 1,717 downwards.
GGCGCGGGACATGTACCGGCATTTCGGCGTGATGACCGAACCGACAACCGGGGGACTTCGCCTCATGAAGGATAATCGTGCCGGGCACATGCATTCCTTCTCCTACGACTTTACGGATTGTCCGGACCTCGCGCAGGCGGTGATGGTCACGCTCGGCGGGCTTGGCCTGGACGGTCATCTGGCCGGGGTGAAGACGCTGCAGTGGAAAGAAACACATCGGCTCACGGCCATGCGGGACGAACTGGAAAAGGTCCGCGTCAAGGTGGCGATCTACGCGTCGGACGACAAGATCACCGCATCGGTGACCGGCAAGGCGGACTGGCGGGGTGAGCCCGCGTTCAACACGTACGAAGATCACCGGATGGCAATGGCGCTGGCCGCGCTGGCCCTCGTCGGGCCTGTCGCTGTGGCCGATCCGGACGTCGTACGCAAATCCTTCCCGGACTTTTGGCGGCAAATTGCCGCTGTCGGTGTCGATGTGCGGCAGGATTAACGCCACAAGTATTTTTCATGGTTCGACCCGGCATGACCCCGGCTGATGCATGATCGGAGTTTTCGCCTTCGGCCATGACGAACGAAGACAACTGCCGACCGACAGATTAAGACTCAATCGAGCGCATGGATCCGGATCTCCACCCGCTGGTTGGTGGACCGGCCAGCGCGGTTGTACTTGTCGTAAGGGATGATGGGCGCTGACTTTCCGTAACCCTTCGCAAGGACCTGGTCGGCGGAAGCCCCGCGGGCGAGGAGATATTGTCGCACAGCCAGCGCGCGTGCCATCGAAAGCTCGATGCAATACGCCTCCGGGGGAATGGTGTTGGTGTGCCCGCCAATCTCGATGACCGTTTTCGGAAATAGCGAAAGGTACAGCGCCAACTCATCCAACGCGGCGTACGCGTTTGCCGGCACCTCGATCGCGTCCGCGCCATAGTGCAGCGCGTCGATGCGGATAGTTTGGCCGATTCGGAGCTTCCCGGGCATCAACGCGCGCAGGATGTGAGGTTGGAAATCCGGGCCGGAAGCCGCGTTGCCACCCGCAGAAGCGCCACGCCGTGATGCAGCCTTCCTTCCGATGACCACGCGGTCCGGCGGATCTGCCACGACTGATGTGATCGCTGCTGCGTTTGACGGCTTCGTCGTGGACTCGAGATCCGAAAGGGCATCGATGAGCAGGTGGCCGGCATAGGCTTTCGTATACCCTGGCGTATAGTAGGCCTCAAGCGTGATATGGGTGAAGGCCGCTGTCGGACAAAGGATGAATGTATGAAATTGCCAACCCCTGCTGCGTAAGGCCGGAGATTCGCCGAGCAGTTCGCCGCGATCACAGTCGCCAAGACCGCCCCAGATGCGAAGGATGGCCGGTTGATCGACGGGATCCATGCCTTCGCGGGGCGCAGGCATCTGCACGAGGTAACCCGTCAGCCGATAACACGTTCCGGGCACCATTGGCGTAGCCAGGCGCTGGGAGACCGACTCCCAGGTGTCTCGTTGTCGCGTGACAAGGCCGAGGCAGGTCCCGCCGTCCACCGGTTCCACGTTTTGGTACCAGGGCTCGCGGGGCAGGGGATGGATGTCGGGCGGACTCGTGCCCGGAAACTCCGTCAGGCCGCAGTCGGTCCATCCCGGGATGGGCGTCGTGCCCCGATCGATGCCGATGCGCGGCTTTGCATCGAAGGACGGATTGTCCAGTGCGATCGTTCCCTGGCCAGTTGCTGTT
>CAYMLN010000538.1:0-2337 GCA_964391045.1 uncultured Saprospiraceae bacterium | reverse complement strand
CGCACCTATGGCGGCACCCTGACCCGCCGCTTCTAAGCACGAGCCAGAAGCGTCAATCCCGAGAGCCGCACGGTGCGTGTGCGCCTAGTGTTTGACAATCCTAAGCAAATCCTCAAGCCCAATATGTATGCCGACATCCGCATCGATGCGGCCGCACAGGAAAATGCGGTTCACATTCCCCGCATGGCCCTTATCCAAACGGAGGATGCGGACAGAGTCATCCTGGCGATGGGCAATGGACGTTTCCGCCCGGCGCAGGTGGTCGCAGGCATTGAAGCGGGTGATCGGGTGGAAATTATCACGGGGTTGGAGGCCGGGGAGACGGTGGTAACGTCTGGGCAATTCCTCATCGATTCCGAGGCAAGCCTGGATGCCAGTCTGCTGCGCCTGGCGGCAGACATGGATATGCAGAGCATGAAGCCGGGGGAGGATGAGCCCACATCCGGAAAACCCTTAAGCGGCAGCGGAACCATAACGGCCCTGGACCCGACGGGCGATAAAATCACGCTCGCCCATGGCCCTATTCCGGAGGTCGGCTGGCCAGCCATGACCATGGGCTTCTCGCTGAAAGCAGGACTAGCCCAGGGGCTTTCGGTCGGCGATCACATCCGATTCGGCATGATGAAGATGCCGGACAGCAGCTACATGATCATGGATGTTGAAAGAATGCCAGTGGACGGCAACAGGAAGGATTCGCAATGATTGCAGGCCTTATCCGCTGGTCGATCCACAACCGCATCCTGATTGTGGTCCTGACGCTTCTTTTAGGCGCGTTCGGCATTTACGCTATGAAGAATACACCGCTCGATGCCATCCCGGACCTCTCGGACGTGCAGGTCATCATCAAGACCCCCTATCCGGGCCAGGCCCCGCAGGTGGTGGAGGATCAGGTAACCTATCCCCTGACCACCGCCATGCTGGCCGTCCCGGGGGCAACCACAGTGCGCGGTTATTCCTTCTTCAACGATTCCTTCGTCTACATAATTTTCGAAGATGGCACCGACCTCTATTGGGCGCGATCCCGCGTCCTCGAATATCTAAGCCAGATCGCTCCCTCGCTGCCCGAGGCTGCACAGCCCGCGCTGGGCCCCGATGCGACCGGTGTCGGCTGGGTTTATCAGTACGCCCTTGTGGATCGCACGGGCCAACACAACCTAGCCGATCTTCGCAGCATTCAGGACTGGTTCCTGAAATATGAGTTGCAGACGGTGGAGGGCGTCTCGGAGGTCGCCACCATCGGCGGCATGGTCAAACAGTATCAGGTGGTCGTCGATCCTGAAAAACTCCGAGCCTACGATCTTCCTCTGACAAAAGTGCGTGACGCCATCCGCCGCGGCAATGAGGAGACCGGCGGCCGGGTCATCGAAATGGCGGAAGCCGAATATATGATCCGGGCGAGCGGCTATATCAAGGGCATGGAAGATCTCCGCCACATCCCCGTGGGCCTCACGGGCAACGGCACGCCCATCCTGATCAAGGATATCGGCCGGGTCCAGCTTGGGCCGGAGTTACGCCGCGGTATCGGTGAGTTGAACGGCGAAGGCGAAGCGGTGGGCGGCGTGGTTATCATGCGCTTTGGCGGAAACGCGCTCGCAACCATAGAACGGGTGAAGGAAAAACTGGAGACGCTCAAAGCGAGCCTGCCCGAAGGCGTGGAAGTCGTGGAAACTTACGATCGCTCAAGTCTGATTGAGCGGGCGGTCGCGACCTTGGAGGAAAAGCTGATTGAGGAATTTATCGTTGTCGCCCTGGTTTGCGCCATTTTCCTCTTTCACCTCCGCTCCGCTCTCGTAGTGGTCGTCAGTCTTCCCTTAGGGATTCTCACGGCCTTTATCGTTATGAACGCACAAGGGATTAACGCCAACATCATGTCCCTGGGCGGCATCGCTATCGCCGTCGGCGCCATGGTCGACGCTACCATTGTGATGATCGAGAATTTTCACAAACACATAGAGCGAGAGGGACTGACCAAAGAAAACCGCTGGCAGTTGGTGGCGAAGGCCGCCGTGGAAGTCGGCCCACCCCTGTTCTTTTCTCTCCTGATCATAACCTTCAGCTTTATCCCGATCTTCGCGCTCGAAGCTCAGGAAGGCCGCCTCTTTCATCCGTTGGCCTTCACCAAGACCTACGCTATGGCGGCCGCTTCCGGACTCTCCGTGACTCTGGTTCCGGTCCTGATGGGCTATTTCATTCGCGGCCGCATCGTGCCCGAGCACGAGAACCCCTTGAATCGCGCACTGATCGCGGGCTACCGGCCATTTATTGATCTCGTCCTGCGCTTTCCGAAATCTATGGTCGCCGTGGCACTGATCGCCATGGTGAGCATGGCCTGGCCGC
>CAYMLN010000537.1:0-2338 GCA_964391045.1 uncultured Saprospiraceae bacterium | reverse complement strand
TAGGACATCAACCATCCGCTCGGCGTCGGCGGGACGGATCTGCACCAGTGGCTGATCCCGACGCGCACGTTCCAGCAGACCCTGTTTGGCAAGGACGGCGGCACGACGGGGATTGACGACGACTTTGCCGCGCGCGGCTTTCGGAATGTCGGGGCCTGGATTCTCGGTCGGAACATGTTCGGACCGGTTCGCGGCCCCTGGCCGGACCTGAACTGGAAAGGCTGGTGGGGCGACAATCCGCCGTATCACGTCCCGGTCTTCGTTCTGACGCACCATGCGCGTCCGCCCCTCACCATGGAAGGCGGCACGACGTTTCACTTCATCACGGGCGGGATTCACGAGGCGCTTGACCGGGCGCGGGAGGCGGCCGCCGGACGGGATGTGCGGATCGGTGGTGGCGCCAACACCCTCCGGCAGTATCTTCGTGAACGTCTCATCGATGAACTGCACATTGCGATCTCACCGGTCCTGCTCGGCAGCGGGGAGCGGCTGTTCGAAGGAGTGGACCTGCGGGCGCTGGGATACGCCTGCGTTGAACATGCAGCGACCGAGAAGGCCACGCATGTTGTCCTGAGACGCAGGGTGAGCACGACCTGACAATGCCGTCAGATTGACCGTACTCCGTTACGTTTCATGCGGTATTTATGGCGCTCTGGCCGCCGCATTTGCCGCCGACGCGTGTCGGGACGTCCGGGGGACTTCGGCGTAGACTTGTCGCAGGCGATACGACATTCTGGCTCGGCAACAGGAGGCAGGCATGCCCGCGCAGGACAAGAGCACCCTCGACCTGGCAAAGGAAATCTTCGACGCCTTCAATGCGCATGATCTCGACCGGATCATGAGCTACTTCGCGGAGGACTGTTCGCTCGACATGCCGCGCGGGCCGGACGAATGGGGACAACGTTTCGTCGGCAGGACGGCTGTCCGAAAAGGGTTGGCAGCACGCTTCGAGGGTCTCCCCGATGTCCGTTATTCCGAAGACCGGCACTGGGGCAGCGGAAACAGGATTGTATCGGAGTGGCTGCTCACCGGGACGAAAGCGGGGGGAGAGCGTGTCCGGGTCCGGGGCTGCGACCACTACGAATTTCATGACGGGAAGGTCATCCGCAAGGACTCCTACTGGAAGATCGTAGAACGACAGTGAGTGGCACCGGCTGGTCAGCGCCCGTGTGCTGCCAGGTTCCAGCATTAGTGTCCATGACCCTTCTCCTCAGGAGTGTTCCATGAGAAATCTCATCGTATCCACGTTCGTCTCGCTTGACGGCATCCTGCAGGCACCCGGTGGACCGGAAGAGGACCCGACCGGCGGCTTCGCACTGGGCGGATGGATGTTCAATTACGCGGACGACAGCATGGACATTTCCGCGGCGGGATTTGACGGCGCGGGTCGCGAGCTGCTGCTCGGGCGCCGGACCTATCAGATATTCGAGGCCTACTGGCCGTACCAGCCGGAGGAGAATCCGATTGCACGGACACTCAATGCGGCGAAGAAATACGTGGCTTCGCGCACCTTGACCTCGCTGCGGTGGAACAACTCGACCCTGCTCAAGGGCGATGTCGTCCCGGCGATCATCGCGCTCAAGCAGCAGCCGGGCCCGGACCTGCAGGTGATTGGCAGCGGCAACCTGATCCAGACCCTCCATGGCGCATCGCTGATCGACGAGTACAACCTGTGGACATTTCCGGTCGTGCTCGGGCGTGGCAAGCGTCTGTTCAGCGAGACCGCCCGGCCCGCGGCGCTGCGGCTCGTCCGCTCCGAGGTTTCGGACACCGGCGTTATGATGAATGTCTATGTGCCGGACGGCGAGATCCGGCCCGGTTCGTTCCCCGGCGCCGACCCCAGCGAGCTGGAACGGGTGCGACGCGGAATGATGGCGAAGGGGAACTGGTGATGTAATGGCGGCGCGGCCAAGTCCAGGCTTCAGGTCGCGCCCGCGAGCCAGTACCCTGTGATACAGATTCCAACTTCAATGGAGAAGTGACATGGCAACGATGGCGAAGAACACGATTTGCCTTTGGTACAACGGAGACGCCGAAGAAGCGGCGCGGTTCTATGCAAAGACCTTTCCCGACTCATCCGTCGGCGCCGTCTATTACGCGCCGGGAGACTATCCTTCGGGGAAGCAGGGGAACGTATTGACCATCCAGTTTACCGTGATGGGCATCCCCTGTGTCGGGCTCAACGGCGGGCCGGCGTTCACGCACAACGAGGCGTTTTCGTTTCAGGTGGCGACCGTCGACCAGGCGGAGACGGATCGCTACTGGAACGCGATCATCGGGAACGGCGGCCGCGAGAGCGCGTGCGGCTGGTGCAAGGACAAGTGGGGGATCTCCTGGC
>CAYMLN010000536.1:0-2340 GCA_964391045.1 uncultured Saprospiraceae bacterium | reverse complement strand
GTATGCCTGGAGGGCCTTGGCGATCTCCTGGTACGCCTCGAGTGCTTCCGGAAGCTTCAGGCCGGCGAGGGCCTTGTTGAGGTCGGCCTGCTTGTCGGCCAGGATGGTCTTGAGGTTGGATTCCGGGTCGGCGATGCCGGATGCGATTAGGGCGAGGAGGCCGGGATCGCCGGACTTGATGGCCAGGCCGAGATACCCGCCGATCTGCGCTCGGATGAGCGGCACTTCGCCGGGGAAGTAGGCGTCCAGGCCTTTCATCGTGCAGATCTCGATCAGGCTGGACACGGCCTGTAAGCGCACAGGTGCGGGCTGGCCGGGTTGCATATAGCGTTGGAGTGACTCGAAGTTGCGCGGCTCGGCGGCCCAGGCTTTCAGCCAGGCGGCTTTAGCATACGGATCCGTGGCCTGCGCGAGCCGGGTCTCGATGTCTTTCGTGATCGATTGCTTGAGGCTCGAGAACATGTTTGTCACCTGCCGGTTGGCCGCTTCCGCCAGGCGGACGGCGCCCTGCCAGGTGGGGCATTCGGCCGAGGCGGCCTTGTACTTCGCGGCATCGCGTTCGCGGCCGCTTTTCAGGAAGTACTCCCCGCCGAGTTCGGCCAGGGCAGGATCGTCAGATTTCGCAGCGCGCAGGAAGACCTCGGATACGGTTTCATAGGCAAACGGTTGCAGCGCGCGGAGGATGTTGCACCGGACGCGGTAGTCGGTCTCGGTATCGACACTTTGCAGCAGCAGGTCAAGGGCCTCTTCGGTCTTCAGCTTGCCCAGGGCCGTGGCCAGGCACATGCGCAAGTAGGGATGGGTCTCGGACAGCCACAGCGCCTTGATCTGGCCGGTGTGGGGCTTCAGGTCGAGGCCTTGGGCGCGGTGCAGGTAGTTAGCAGCGATGATCCGGCCTTCAAGCGGAATGGCGGGATCGGAGAGATAGTTGACCATCGTGGCCGTGCCCTCCGGATCGATCACGTTGCGCAGCGCGTAGCGGTAGATGCCGCGCATCTGTCCGAGCAGCAAGAGCGTATCGCCGGGCTGGTAACTCGTGATCGTGCTCAGCGCGTAGAGATATTGGGCGGAGCCGAGCTTGCCGACGGCCTCGAGGATGGCGCTGTTCGCCACGTGATAGAGGCGGGCGCTGTCCTTGCCGTCAAAGGCTGAGGTGAGGGCTGTCTCGGCGGCCGGAAGCCCGAGCTGGCCGATGGCATAGGCGGCCATGGCGCGCACCTCGCCGTGCTGGTCCAGCAGGAGCGGCACAAGCGCGCCCAGGACGCTCGTGTCCTGGAAGGAGGCGAATGCGCGCGCAGCGGCAAAACGTTCGGTGGGATTCGCGCTCGTCAGCGCGGCGAGGAGGCTGTCCCGGCGTTGGGCGAGCTGCAGGTCCTCGATATGCCGGATCACCGGGTTGTCCGGCCGGAGATCGAGCGGGATGGCCTGCTCTTCCTTCACCGGCACGCAGGCCGCGACCAGGGCGATCGCAAAGGCAAGCAGGTTAAGTCGGGCAGGAGTCGTCATAGGTGCAGGTCGGGTATGTCGCCCTGCACGAAGGCCGGGCAACGGAAGCCCTAAAAGTACGTCAATCGTTTTCATTGAACTCGTCCGGGAAGTTGTCCTGCCCGCTAAACGGGTCCGGGACAGGTTCGCCGCGCAGCGCGTTATACTTCGCACAATCGGTCTCGATGTCCAGTCCGCCCTGCGGGGTCGCGAAGCGGGCCGTCGGGTCGTAGCCGATCTCCGGCGTCTCCTCCAGGCGGCGCAGGAACGCCTTGAAGAACGGACGCGCCATGACTGCACCCTGGCCGTCGGCGAGCGTGTTGAACTTGATCCACGGGTCCTCGCCGCCCACCCACGTGCCGACGACGAGATCCGGCGTGATGCCGATAAACCATCCGTCGACGTAGTCGTTGGTCGTGCCGGTCTTGCCCCCGACCTCGCTCTTGTAATCCCCGAAACCGACCGCGGCATACTTGAGCATCTTCACCATGACGGCGTTGGCCTTCGAGGGGAGGGCGACCTGCTCTTCCCGCGTGGCACGGTAGATGACCTTGCCGGTCTCGTCCTCGATGGAGGAAACAAAGTAGGGCTCAATGAACACGCCGTCGTTGGCAAACGTGCAGTACGCGCCGGTCATCTCCATGACGCTCAGGTCTGCGGAGCCCAGGCAGATGGAAGGCTGGTTGGGCACGCGATATTCGCCGTCGCTTCTTCGCGTGGTGCTGTCGATCCCCATGTTGTGGATGAGGCCGCGCACCACGTTGGCATTGCCGAGTTGTTGCATGAGGAACACGGAGACCGTGTTGCGCGAATCCTTGAGGCCGTCAAACAATGTATAGGCGCGGCGGGTGTATT
>CAYMLN010000535.1:1036-2341 GCA_964391045.1 uncultured Saprospiraceae bacterium | reverse complement strand
ACGGATATTTTTATTTTTAGCCTCCGGCCCGACAAACGTTCTGATTTTTGGCGATCTGGCCGGACTTTTTATTCTCTCATCAAAAGAACCGTTACCGTATGAAAAGAACACTTTGGCTGCTGGCCGGCACTGTCGTGCTTGCCGGATTCTTCACCGCCTGCGAACAGGACAATGCCGTTTCCTCCGACAACCTGGTTTCCAGGGATGTCGTCGAGCGCATCCAGGAGATGGGCTTCAGCACCGAGAACATCGAGAAGATCGATGAGGGTTACCTCGTGGAGGGCGACATCGTCCTGACGCAGGCCGACCTCGACGATCACGCAGATCATGTGACACTCCGCATCGCGGAGACCGAGCAATACCGGACGACCAACCTCGTCACCGGCCTTCCGCGTGTGATCACCTTTAGCATGGACGCAAACTTGCGGAGCACCAACGGCTACCAAGCTGCCCTGAATGAAGTCGTGAACCGATACAACGCCGAAAACCTCGGCCTGACCTTCGTGGACAATGGCGCGACATCGGGCGGCAACATCCACTTCAAGAAGCAAGGCGGCAATTTCCTGGCGTCTGCCGGCTTCCCGAGCGGCGGCAATCCCTATCCGCTGGTCAAACTGAACAGCAACGCCATCGGCAGCGGCAACACGTCCACGTTCATCAACTACTGCGCGACGATCATGGCGCACGAGGCGGGTCACTGCATCGGTTTCCGCCACACGGACTACATGAATCGCGCATACAGCTGCGGCGGAAGCGCGTACAATGAAGGCGCCGCCGGCGTGGGGGCCATCCACATCCCCGGCACGCCCACCGGGCCGGATGCGGCTTCATGGATGCTCGCCTGCATCGGCAGCGGGCAAAACCGGCCGTTCAACGCAAACGACAAGACGGCATTGGGCTACCTCTATTGATGCCAGCCAACCAAAGACACCAGACCCGGCGGAGCGATGTTTCGCCGGGTTTTTTATTTCCAGGAATGACCGGCAACGGACGCCTCGCATCATCCGGCTCGGCCGCCAAATCCATTAACTTCGTGACTTTCAGCACCACATGAACGTCACCCGATACACCATACTCGGTCTTATCCTCGTCCTTCCGCTTGTGGCCCGCGCCCAGATGCTGGTCGGCGCCGATACGCTCACAGGACAGGAGTGGATCCGGTATGGCCAGCCATACCTCCGCTTTGATGTCCGGGAAGACGGCGTCTATCGCATCACCGGTGCGGACATGATCGCCGCCGGACTGGACCCTTCGACCCTGGTCGGCAACGACTTCAGGCTCTACAGCCTCGGAACCCAGGTCCCG
>CAYMLN010000535.1:0-1026 GCA_964391045.1 uncultured Saprospiraceae bacterium | reverse complement strand
AATTCTACGGTCACCGCAACCGGGGCGAGATGGACCGGCATCTCTACCTGCGGCCGGACGAAGACATGCTCAACCCGGAGCACAGCCTGTATACCGACGAGCGTCCGTATTTCCTGACCATCGACCCGACCGTTATCCAACGTCGTGTTATTGACCTGAGCGGCATTAGCTGGACGCCGGTCGACCACTTCATGCACCGGACCTCGATCAACTTCACGAACACGCTCAACGATCCGTACTTCCCGCTTTCCGAAGGAGGCGCGATATCCTACTCAAGCTATATGCATTCGGAGGGGTTTGCGAAGAACATCGAGACCAACAGCTCGACGCCCGTCCAGGCGCCAGGCCTGGCCACCACGGGACCTGATGCAACGCTCCGTATTCGCTTTGCTACGTCCAATTACGGTACGCATCGCTATATCGTCGGCTGGAACGGGACCACGCTGGATACGATCCGGCTCCAAAACCTGACGTTCATCGACACGACGTATACGCTGTCGCATGCTTTGTTGACCGAATCAAACCAACTGACCCTGACGAGTCTCAACACGCAGAGCCGGCATGCCCTGGCCAGCGTCGACCTCGTCTATGCTCACGCTCTTGCCGTAAGCGGCACAGCAGATTTCAACCTGGTCATTCCCGGCAACCTCCCGGAATCCGCCTGGGAGATCAGCGGCTATGCCCACGGCGGAGAACTTCCCCTTGTCTATTCGATCGACGGAAGGTTCCGAAGCCTCGTACTACCCCTGGCAGACGATGTGATCCGGATCCTTTGGCCGGCAGTCATCGCGTCAGACACGCTGGCTGTCGTACATCCATTGACCGGCATTCGGCAAGTTTCGGACCTGCGCCTCATCCGGTTTACGGACATCACGCAGGACGACACGGAATATATCGTGATCACGCATCCGGACATCATGGACGCGGGCACGGAAAGCGCCTACGTCCAATACCGGCGATCGGCCCAGGGCGGCGGCTACAACGCGAAGGCCTACTCGATCTTCGACTTGTACGACATGTTCGGCT
>CAYMLN010000534.1:0-2355 GCA_964391045.1 uncultured Saprospiraceae bacterium | reverse complement strand
CGGCGGCCCGGATGTGTTTTATGGGAAATATCACATCACGTCGCTCAGTCCGCTCGGGCTGCTCAAGGACGGCAAGAACTACAATTACTACGATGACCGCGATGTGCTTGCGGCGGTCGAACCGTTTATCATTGAAAACATCAACGCGCAACTGGCCTTCGGCGCGAATCGCGATGTCGTGTATTGCCTCGGGCAGGGCCAGAACATGACGCATCTCGAGCGCCTCAACGCGGTACACGGCTGGTGGAAAAGGGTAGTGCCCCTCCCCCATCCGCGCTGGATCATGCAGTACCGGTTAAAACAAAAGGATGCTTTCGCACAGCAGTACAAAAGCATCCTTTTTCCGTCAGCGGAATGACCAGGGTTACTCCCCGATCTTCAATATTCGGGCGCTCCACTCCCCTTCCGCCGTGCCGACGCGCACGACATACCAGCCGGCCGGAAGACCGGCCATGCCGATGCGGGCTTCAGTGTGTGACGGCTCGAGCGTGCGTACTACCCGTCCGGTCGGATCGTAGATCGTGATGCGTTCCATGACGAGATCCGTCTCAAGCCGGAGGGCATCGACCACGGGATTCGGGAACATCCGCACCCGCGAAGGATCGAGCCGGTCGACGGCGTCGATGATGATCTCAAGTTCCAGGGCCAATACCTGGTAGCCTTCCGTAAACGGCAGGCTCGAATCGAACTGCGTTCCGATGCCATAGACTTGCAGCCATTCGCCGAACAGATCGTCATCCGAATCCGGCAGTCCGGGAACGTCCGCATCGATGCGGATCAAGACATGCTTGCCGGACGATGTCGTGGCATGCAGGTTGTACCCGCCGGCGCCGACGTTCGTGATGCTGTCTGCGATCAATTCGTCGACAAACAGATAACTGCCCTCGAGACTTTCCGTGACTTCATCCACATCGGCGGGCGCCACCCTGGACTGGCCGCTTTCCAGGACGAAGATCGCATCCGGGATGATCTCCAGCAGGCCGTTGAATTGGTCGATGCGGCCCTGAACCTCGACACGGTCACCATCGGTGACCAGGAGAGCGCCGGGATCAAAGGAGAAGACGTTGATCCCGGTGTTCGTCTCATCGATTGCATAGAACGAATACCCGGACGGCTGGAAGTTGCCGCCGTGGACGATGCCGGTAACGGTCGTGCGTACATTGTCAAAGTAGGCCTGCCCGTTGCCATTGACCGTGCGCAGGACATCGAGCGGGAATTCAGTATAGCCGTTCGGATCGTAGACGTACACCGTGCCGGTCATGCCCATGCCCGCATGCGGATCGCACTGGTATTGATACGTGCCAGGGATGGTAAATTGGAAATCGTAGGTCCACGGGCCAACCGCAGGAGCGCCGCTGCCAAAGCTCTCGGGATTTCCCGGGAAGATGCCTTGGCTGCCGTTGACATTGTGCGCGGTGGGCGAATCGTTGACCCAGCGCACGATGTCCCCGACCTTGACCACGACAATATTCGGGTTGAACGCGAAGTCGATGATATTGATCGTCGCTGCAGGACCCTGGGTGCCCCCGGGAATATTCTCCGCTCCCGGCGTCCCGCGCAGGTCAATGCCGTTGATCGTCACCCCGGTGAGCCATTCGCTCGCTTTCCAGCTCGCGCCGTCGCCGTTGTCCAGCGTGGCCGAGATGAGTTCGAGCGACGGTCCGTTGCCGTCCGGCTCGGCGACCCAGGGATCCGCGTCGTCATACCGAACGCTGTCGATGAAGCTGCCGTTCTCATCCACGAGCCAGAGCAGCTCGCCGTTGTTGTTCAGGCCTCCGTCAACCCATTGATGCACGGTGATCCCGAAGACGGATTGCATCGCCTGCGCGCTGACCGCTGTCACAAAGTACTCACCGGGACCGAGTGTGATATCCGGAAGCGTGTCCTCGATGCCCGACTGAAAATACCAGCCATTGAGATTGACCGGCGTATCGCCGGCATTGAGCAGCTCGATGTACTCGAGCGAGTCCGTACCGCCTTCCGGCGGATTGTAACTGATCTCGTTGATCACGACCTGGGCGTGCGTTGCACTCCAGAGGAGGATGACCAGCGTGGAGGTTAGGAGTGTGCGAAGGTGGTGCATGATGCGTTGAGTTTGGTGAACGGACAAACGGGGCGATATCGCTAAAATAAGAAACGCTCCCGAATCCCTCCGGGAGCGTTTCCGTATGCTGGCGTATATGCCTGATCAATTAAAGATGTATCGCAGGCCGAGACGCATCTGCCAGCGCGAAGAAAAATCATTGATGACGAGGGCATCCTTGCCGACATTGTCCCCGTAGGTATAGTTGAACCGGGGCGTCGTGCCGTCAGCCTCGTACCCGACGAAGTCATACAGGTAGAAGTTATTGAAAT
>CAYMLN010000533.1:0-2356 GCA_964391045.1 uncultured Saprospiraceae bacterium | reverse complement strand
GCTGCTCGACGAGGCCGAATACTATGTCGACCGATCCCTCAAGATCTACCCCACGTACCTGAGCGCAAACCAGATGAAGTCAGGCTATGTCGCCGCCCGGTACATGGAGCACCGCGACATCAACAAGCTCCTCGCCGATTTCGAGGCGATCATGCGCGTGCGGCCGCAGGTGGAGTACATCCGGCAATTCATGGAATGGGTCCAGACGCGCGTCGACCGGGAGCCCGTCATCGACTGGTACTACCGGATGTGCTATGAGTTGCTGATCAAGCAAAAACAACTTTACCCGCTGGCCGTCACCTATCTCAAGATCGCGGAGAAGTTCGCCCCGGATGATCCGCGCATCCTCTTCGCCCTCGGCAAGGGTCTCTACCTCGGCGGCGACCAGGTGGGTGGGCAGCAGTATCTGGACAGGGCGTATGCGTTGAATCCGATGTTCAGGAATGAACAGTGAAAAGCTAAAAACGAAAAGCTAAAAACGAATAGTTGGCTCTGTGGTAAAATCTGTGTCTCTGTGGGAAATGTGAAATGCACTGGGAATGAACAGTGAACAGTGAACAATGAACAATGAACAGTAATAAAGTGACGAACTAGAAGCTGCTGATGCATGGATGATATGCGGATAGATCATCCATGGTAATCGGGTGGTTTGTACATATCCGGACGGGCCTCTTTCGCTGAATGGGCAAAGGGCCTATTTTCGGAGGACCAGATGAAAACACGATCCCAGGCGATCGAGGAGATCGCCTTCACCATGATCCCGCTCGTGGGGCCGGTGATCGGCCGGCAGTTGCTTTCCGCTTGCGGGGATGTGGCGGCCGTTTTCGCCGAACAGAAGCGCCTGCTCAAGTCGATTCCCGGCATCGGCGAGGAGATCGCGGCCAATATCCTCCGGGCCAGGCAATACCTGGACCGGGCCGAGGAGGAATGGGAACGGCTCCAGCATCATTTTATCCGCCATGTGTTTTGTACCGACCCGGACTATCCGGCGCGACTGCGCCAGCTTCCGGATGCGCCGCTCATCCTCTTCAGCCGGGGAAATGTCAACCTCGCACCTGAACGCACTGTCGGCATCATCGGCACCCGCAAGCCCTCCCCGCTGGGACGATCGCTTACGGAAGGACTGGTCGACGCCCTCGCGGGTTATGACGTCACGGTGATCAGCGGCCTGGCCTACGGAATCGACATCACCGCGCACAAGCGAAGCCTCGAGGCGGGCGTGCCGACCGTCGGGGTGATGGGCAGCGGCATGGGCACCATCTATCCGGACATCCACCGGCCGGTCGCCCACCGGATGATGGAAAATGGCGGCCTGCTCACCGAATTCCCGTTCGATACGGGCCCGGATGCGGTCAACTTCCCGATGCGCAACCGCATCGTCGCCGGCCTGAGCGACGCCCTCGTCGTGGTCGAGTCCGGCGTCAAGGGCGGGTCCATGATCACCGCCGCACTGGCCAACGACTACAACAAGGACGTGCTGGCCTTCCCCGGGCGGCCCGGTGAGGCGGTCACCGCCGGTTGCAACGCCCTGATCAAGCGCCAGATGGCGCACCTCATCGAATCCGGCGAAGACCTCATCGACCTCATGGGGTGGAACCGGCGAAGCCGCCGGCAGGCCTACCAGACCGACCTCTTCGCCGGACTGGCGGATGGAGAGCGGGAAATTTACCGGCTGATCGTGGAAGGCCGGGAAAAAGATATTGATACCTTAGCCTACGAATCCAAACGGACCCCCGGCGAACTGGCCGCAATTCTCCTCCAGTTGGAGTGCAAGGGGGCCATCAAATCCCTTCCCGGAAAAAAGTATGCTGCGATCGTTTAAGAAGTTGCTCCCGGTCCTGGCCACGCTTTCCCTCCTCGCGTGTTCCACGTCGAAACCGGCGACCTCCGGTATCCCGACGACGGACCTGCCCAAGCCGAAGAACGTCATCCTGCTCATCGGCGACGGCATGGGCCTGCCCCAGATCACCGGGGCGATGTACATGAACAACAACAAGATCGTCTTCGAGGAATTCAAGAATATCGGCTTCCATAAGTCGGATGCCTCGGACAACCTCGTCACCGACAGCGCGGCCGGCGCCACCGCCTTTGCCTGCGGGGTAAAGACCTACAACGGCGCCATCGGGGTGAACGCCAAGAAAAACCCCGTCCCCTCCCTCCTCGAAATGGCCGAGGACAAGGGCATGGCCACCGGCATGGTCGTGAGCTGCTCAGCCACGCATGCCACACCCGGCTCGTTCATCGCGCATGTCCAGAGCCGTGAACTGGTCGAGGACATCGCCCTCGGATACCTCGAGACCCCGATCGACCTCGTCATCGGCGGAGGCCTCGATCATTTCACGCGCCGCCGCGACGA
>CAYMLN010000532.1:0-2361 GCA_964391045.1 uncultured Saprospiraceae bacterium | reverse complement strand
TAACCCATCAATACGCATCAACCTGTCTCAAGGGCGGCGGATGCCGTTTCGTATCTTCCGCCCCGTGAAGGTCATCCATATCGTCAACGGCCCGAATCTCAACCTGCTCGGCCGGCGCGAGCCGGAGATCTACGGCACCGTTTCTTTCGAGGACTACCTGCCCCATCTCCGGGAGACTTTTCCCGGGATCGACCTGCATTACCTCCAATCCAATCATGAAGGCGTCTTGATCGACTACCTTCACCAGTACGGCTTTGCCGCGGACACGGGCTTCGTGCTCAATGCCGGCGGATTGTCGCATACGTCGATCGCCCTGCGCGATGCCGTAGCCGCCATTCCCGCACCCGTGGCGGAAGTGCACATCTCGGACATCGCATCGCGCGAACCATTCCGGCGCCACAGTTACCTCACCGAGGTATGTGCCCTGCATGTCTCAGGAAAGGGGCTTCCCGGCTACGCGGAAGCGATCGCCTTCCTCGCTGCGCGATAACCTAGGGGCAGGAGGTCAACCGGCGAAATGCGCGTCGGGATCATCCAGCAGCGCCTGCAGGCGGCTAAAGAATAACCCTGCGTGATAGCCGTCGGCCAGCCCGTGATGCAACGTCAGGCCGACCGGCATGGTGCGTTCGCCCGCCGCTTCCACATGCTTCCCGAAGATGATCATCGGGATCGATTGCCGGTGCCCGCGTCGTTGCGGATGCCGGAAGCCGCGAAAATTGATCCACGGGACCGGCGTAAAATAGAGCCGCGCCAGATCCTCTTCCCGGGGATCGATTCCCGACTCCCGCTTCGCGGCCTCCAGCGTGGCGCGCGCATCCGGCAACCACTCCGAAAAGCGCTCCTTGTACGGGAAATACGCAAAGCCGAACGTGCCGTCATCGTGCAGCACCGTCGAGCCGGGATGAACGACCGGGTAGCGCCGCACCTCGCCTGCCGGACCGATCCGCAAGCGGAACTCTTCGATCCCATTGCACACGCTTGCGGCCGCATGAAGAAAGGCGAGGAAGAAGGAGGACCCTTCCCGCCGCGTCATGTCGTAGAACCGGCTGATCCGCACGTCAGCCAGGATATCCCAGGTGGGATCGTCGTAGGTCTCATAGAACCGGAAGAGCGCTTTGCGCTTCCACTGCTCCGCATCGATGACGTCAAACCCGTTCATGTCATGTCATCATTTGCGTCGCGGGCGCTTTGGCACGGGATCATGTCCGTGGCCGCCCCAGGGATGGCAGCGGGAGATCCGGCGCATGCCCAGCCAGATACCCTTGACAGGGCCCCACTCTTCGATCGCATCGATCATGTACTGGCTGCAGGACGGCACGTACCGGCAATTGGCGCCGAGAAGCGGAGAGAGGGTGACCTGGTAAAGCCGGATCGGGAGGATGAACAGCTTCCTGAACACGATCAAAAGGAATATTGCCAGACGGGTCGCCCGGACTCGAGGATCGTATACGCCTTGTGCGTGGCGCTCATGCGGATGTCCATGATGTTTTTCTGGTCATCGTACAACTCCTGCAGGATGTCGTTGGTGATCCGGCAATTGGCGACCGTGGCGGGGAGTCCGGTGAACTCGACATAGCACCAGATCGCCAGCAGGTCCTCCGTCACTTCCTTGCCGTGAAAGACAATGTCGAGCATCCGGCCATCCGCCTCGATGCGCAGGTGTTTGCGGAGATAGCGCGATATGGCCTCATTGGCTTTGGCCGCCTCACGATCCGTGCCTATATACATGTTGGTAACCCCGTCCGACTTGAGCGTCGTCTCCAGATCGTCAATGAAGATCTTGACAGAGACCTCGAAGTGACGCGTGGACGGATTGAGCCGCAGTTCACACAAGCTGATGTGGATGGGATGATCGGCGGCTCGTACGCCGACTGCGAACAGGGGGAGCAGGAATAAAAGAAGCCGCTTCCGGACGCCGGAAGCCCCGAAGACCGGAAGCGGCAGGGAGATCATCAATACCGATAGAAATCGGACTTGTACGGCCCTTCGGGCGTCACGCCGATGTAGGAGGCCTGCTCGGGGGTCAGGACGTCGAGTTCGACGCCGAGTTTCTCCAAGTGGAGCCGGGCAACCATTTCATCGAGGTGCTTGGGCAGGACGTACACTTTATTGTTGTACTGCTTGCCATTGGCCCAGAGCTCGATCTGCGCGAGCGTCTGGTTAGTAAATGAGTTGGACATCACGAAGGACGGGTGGCCCATCGCGCAGCCGAGGTTGACGAGGCGGCCTTCGGCGAGGAGGATGATGTCCTTCCCGGCGAGGGTGTACTTGTCGACCTGGGGCTTGATCTCGACCTTGGCATCACCCGCGTGGTCATTGAGCCAGGCCACATCGATCTCGTTGTCGAAGTGCCCGATGTTG
>CAYMLN010000531.1:0-2377 GCA_964391045.1 uncultured Saprospiraceae bacterium | reverse complement strand
CCACGTCCCTGATCGCATCCATGTCGGCCATCTGCCCATACAGGTGAACCGGCATGATGGCCCGGGTGCGCGAGGTGACCAGGGCTTCAAGCTGAGCTGTATCGATGGAATAATAGTCGGGTTCGATATCGCACATCACCGGCGTTGCGCCCGCGTTGCAGACAGCTTCCATCGTGGCCACGAACGTAAACGCGGGAATGATGACCTCATGCCCGCGTCCGATACCATTAGCCTGCAAGGCCAATTCCAACGCATCCGTGCCATTGGCGCAGGGAACGCAATGCCCGACGCCGCAATACTCCGCAAATGTCCGCGAGAACTTGTCCAGGGGCTCTCCGCCGATGAACATACCTTGCTGTACGATGTCCCTTGTTGCTTCATCGAGCTCATCCTTCAGCGCGGCATACTGGGCCTGCAGGTCAACCAATCGGATGTGATACCGGGGGTGCGTCATGACGGGGGCAAAGGTAATCCAGTCCGCAGGATCGAACCGGTCGGCAAGTCGATCAACGGTCGGCGTGTCGCTTGAGGATACACTCGGGATATTTTCGCATAAACGCAAGCAGGGCGTGCACCGGGTCATCACCGGGCAGATCGGCACCGGGATCGGCCGGATCGGCCAGGAAACCGACGATCCGGCGTCCATCGGCCTCGGAGATCCCGAGCCGCTCGAAGGCGCCGAGGTTGGCGCCGAGCAGGCGAGCCGGATTCCCGGCGACTTTCGCGTAGGGCAACACGTGCCGCGTGACCACGGCCGACATGCCGACCATGGCGCCCTTGCCCACCTGGATCCGTTGGTGTACCGAGACGAGCATGCCCAGCACGGCATCTTCGCCGACCGTGCAGCGACCACCGAGGGCAACGCCATGACTCAGCACTGCGCGTTTCCCGATCACGCAATCATGCGCGACATAAGCGTGGTTCATCAGGTAAGCGGAATCTCCGATCTCCGTGCGTGTTGTATGAACCGGCGCGTGTATGACCACATGTTCGCGAATCGTGCATGCGTCGCCGATGATCACTGCACCCTCTCCGTCCGGCAGCCGGTCGCCCTTCAGGCCCATCTCGCCGATACCGCCGATGCACGCATGCGCGAAGATCCTGTTGCCGTCGCCGATCCGCACCCGGTTGTCGATCACGACACCGGGGCCGATGATATTGCGCGAACCGAGGGTGATCCTGCCGCGCAGGACCGCATGCGGGCCGATGACATTATCGCTGCCCATCGCGATATCCCCTTCGAGGATCGCGGTGGGATGAATGCGGTTCGACGGGTCAGTCATGGCGCACGGGATTGGCCAATTGATAGATCCGCTCGATGATCGCCACGGAACGCATGCCGTCCTCCGCATTGGTCATGATCACATCGCGGCCCTGCAGCGTACGGATCACGTTGTCGATGACCTTGTCGTGATTGGACATGGAGCCTTCGTAATCGCCGTACCGGTTGGGTTGTCGGTCATCGGCCGGCAGGGTGATGTCAAAACCGTCGGTCGCCTGGTAGCTGATCTGGTTGAGGTACTTGCCCCCGATCCGGATCGTCGCGTGTTCGGCGAACACGGTCAGGCTGCCCTCCATGTTATGGTCGAATGCGGATGTCGTGTAATGCAACACGCCGGGCGCATCGTGGTCCGCGAGCGTGAACGCGACGACGCCCGTGTCCTCAAACTCGATCAGTCCGCGGTGGCTGACATTGTCCATTCGTGCGTGGAGCACATGGAGGTCGCCCAGCAGGTAGTAGAGCACGTCGATGAAATGGCTGAACTGGGTGTACAGCGTTCCGCCGTCGAGCGCCATCTTCCCTTTCCAATCCGATTGTGCGTAATACGATGCGCTCCGGTTCCAGTAACAATTCAACGCGACGGTATAGATCCGGCCCAGGCGTCCCTCGTCGATGAGCTGCCGTACAGCCTGGACGGGCGGATTGAAGCGGTTCTGCTTGACAACAAACAGGGACTTCCCGGCATGCCGGGCGGCGGCGATCATCGCCTCGCAATCGGCCGTGCGCAGGGCCATCGGCTTCTCGACCAGGACGTGCTTTCCGGCCTCGAGTGCGTGGATCGCCTGGGGCGCGTGCAACGCATTGGGGGTGCAGATCGACACGATGTCGATCGACGGATCAGCAAGGAGTTCCGCTTCGCTGAGGAACCAATTCGCCCCAGGACATGCTGCGGCAAATGCGGCCATGCGGTCCGGTCGGACATCGAAGGCACCCGCGAGCCGGCCTTGTGCATGGGTCCGGATATGACCCGCATGGCGCTCGCCGATCTTGCCGTATCCGATCAGACCGAAGGTTATGTCCATCGTTGTCGCTTCATGCCTTCGTCCCGCATCATGTGCGTTTACGGGGGCGAGCTTTCCTGGCTGCGGGCGCCTC
>CAYMLN010000530.1:0-2384 GCA_964391045.1 uncultured Saprospiraceae bacterium | reverse complement strand
TCCCTAAGTGCCTTTAATCCGTGTCGGGGAAGTTTAGAGGGTTTAGAAGGTTTAGAGGGTTTAGGATATGCAGGGCTTACGGCCTGCTTCAGCGGGTTGTTCGGACAAAGGTTAAGGCCTGTAGGGGGAGGTTTAGTGGGTTATACGGCGGAAGGCCGTAGGACTTTATAGCAGAATCACTCCTTTGCAACGAGAGAATAGTGGGCTAAACTTTCTAAACCTTCTAAACCCTCTAAACTCGTTAACCGTATAGGGCTCAGCAACCCTTTACCTAACTTCCCCCCCATGAAGGCCTTCCTCCTCACCCGCCACGGCGTCGCGGACCGTTCGTTCGAGTTGCGCGACCTGCCGGTGCCGGCCGTTCCGCCCGGCCATATCCGCATCCGCGTCACCGCGTTTGGGCTCAACTATGCCGATGTGATGATGCGCCAGGGGCTGTACCGCGGTGCGCCCGACCTGCCCTACGTCATGGGCTACGATGTCGAGGGTGTCGTTGACGCGGTCGGGGAGGGAGTCACGGGATTTCAGGCGGGTGAGCGCGTATTCGCCCTGACCCGTTTTGGGGGGTACGCGGAATATGCCGTTACGCCCGTTGCCGCGGCCGGCCACCTGCCGGACGAGGCGCCGGTCGGATTGGGCTGTGCGCTGGCTACGCAGTGCGTCACGGCGTACTATTCGGCCGCCCATGCGCAGACGCTCCTGCCCGGCGAGAAGGTGCTCATCCATGCCGCCGCCGGCGGACTCGGCACCGCCTTGATCCAATACGCGCTGTCCCGGGAATGCACGGTCATTGCCGTCGTCGGCGGCCAACGAAAGGCCGATTACGTGCGGTCACTCGGGGCGCAACATGTCGTCGATCACCACACCGCCTCCTATGCGGAGTATGTGGCCGCGCACCTGGGCGGACGGGTGGATGTCATTTTCAACAATTCGGGCGGCGCATCGGTGCGGGTCGACAGGAAATTGATCGCCCGCGGCGGACGCCTCGTCCTCCTCGGCGCGGCCGAACTCAGCGGCCGAAAGAGCAAGCTCGCCCTGCTCAAGCTTGCGTGGGGTTTCGGATTCTATTCCCCGATCGGCTTCATGGGCAAGTCCCAGGCCCTGATCGGCGTCAACATGCTGGAAGTGGCCGATCGCCGGCCCGATATCGTCGGCCATTGCTTCACCCAGGTGGGTCGCCTGCACGCGGAAGGCGTCTTCCGACCCACCATCGGACAGGTATTCGACGCCGGGCAACTCCCCGCTGCCCACCAGGCACTGGAAGACAGGCAGTCGATCGGGAAATACGTCGTCCGCTGGACGGATTAATCCGTATCGATCCCGTATCCCGTGTTGATCCCGCGCTCAATCGCCGGGATGCCGCCTTCCATCCAGTCGGGCATCGGCTTGTCCATCAGGTAGTGGTCGAAGAACTGGCTCATCCGGAGCTGGAAATCCTTGCGCAGATGCCACTTAAGCGGCCAGTGCGGCTCGCCGCGGTAATTGAGCAGCCAGGCCGTCTTGCCCAGTCGCCGCAGGGCCATGTAATACTCGATGCCCTGCTCCCAGGGCACGGCCCCGTCCTCATCATTGTGCATGATCAACAAGGGCGTCTCGACCTTGTCGAGGGTAAAGAGCGGCGAATTGTCCAGGTAGGCTTTCCGATCCTCCCACAGGGTCTTGCCGATCCGGCTTTGTTGTTTTTCATACTGGAAAATCCGCGACATGCCCGATTCCCACCGCACGCCCCCGTAGGCGCTGGTCATGTTGACCACGGGTGCACCGGCTTCCGCGCAGGTGAAGATGTTGGTCCGCGCGGTGATGTATGCCACCTGGTACCCGCCCCACGAATGCCCCTGCAATCCGATATGGTTGGGGTCCGCGATGCGGTCCTTGAACAACGAGGTGACGCCCGACATGACGATCTGGTAGGCGCTCTCGCCGGGATACCCGGTCGTGTAACTGATGTCGGGATTGAAGATCACATACCCCCGGCTGGCGTAAAAGGCATAATTGATGGTTGACCGATGAGGTGCCGGTGTGCGGTGATCGTGCAGGTCGTCCGATGACCGCTCGTAAAAATTGACGATCGTCGGATATGACCGCAGCTTGTCGTACCCGGCCGGCTTGACGAGCAGCCCGGTGCGGGGAATGCTGTCCCAGTCGATCCAATGGTAGAGTTCGATGGAGCCCCAGGCATAATCCTTTTGTTGCGGATTGGCGTCCGTGATCCGAGTCGAATTGCGCAGCCGGTCGCGGCTGAGCTGGAGGTCGGGGAATGTCTGGAAATTCTCTTTTTCAAACAGCATGATCTCGGACAGGCGCGCCTTCCGGACATCGCGGCTGTACGCATAAGCTTCCGGCTTCGGCGTGTCCATCCGGCGGGTGGAGGCGTCGAACCATAC
>CAYMLN010000529.1:0-2388 GCA_964391045.1 uncultured Saprospiraceae bacterium | reverse complement strand
GACACGGTAAAAGCCCTCCAGGCCATCCGCACCTACCGGGACAAAATGCAGGTGCCCTACCCGATCCTGTACGGCGGGTCAAACCAGAAGGACAAGGCATCGGAAGTCCTGCACATGCTCGACCGCGTCGTCGCGTATCCGACGCTGATCTTCTTGCGGGCAGACGGACAGGTCGAGGCCATACACACCGGCTTCTCCGGGCCGGCGACGGATGGCTACGCGGCATTCGTCAAGGAATTTGAAGAACATGTTTCACGCATAACCACGCCTCAATGACGACGAAGAACGTCCTGATCACAGGTGCGACGAGCGGCATCGGACGCGCCACGGCACGCGAGTTCGCGGCGCACGGCCACGCCCTTATCCTTACCGGCCGGCGACAGGAACGATTGGACGAGTTGCGCGACGAATTGATCGCTGCCTACAATGTGCCGGTGCAGGTGCTTTGTTTTGACGTTCGCGACCCCCAGGCGTGCGAAGCCGCGCTCGCACCCGTGGCCGACTTCGTCGACATCCTCATCAACAACGCGGGATTGGCCAAGGGCCTTGACCCGATCCACGAAGGTTCGCTCGAACATTGGGAGCAGATGATCGACACGAATCTCAAGGGCTTGCTCTATGTCACACGGCTGGTCAGCCGGGGCATGGTCGAGCGGCGCACGGGCCACATCATCAACCTCTGCTCGACGGCGGGAAAGGAAGTATATCCCAAAGGCAACGTCTACAGCGCCACCAAGTTTGCGGTCGACGCGCTGACCAAGTCAATGCGGCTGGACCTGCACATGCATGGGATCAAAGTATCCCAGGTATCACCGGGGCACGTGGAGGAAACGGAATTCGCCCGCGTGCGTTTTGACGGGGACACCGCGCGAGCCAACATCTACGCCGACTTCAATCCGCTCACGTCGCGCGACGTGGCGGAAGCGATCTATTTCATCGCCTCGCGCCCGGCGCATGTCAACATCCAGGACATCCTCATGATGGGAACCCAGCAGGCCGGCAGTACGTTCATCGACCGCTCGGGCCGGCGATACGATCAATGATCTCTTTCGTTCATTCACTTCATTCCTCTTCCGATGTCATTCAGACTGTTCATCCTTGCCGCCATGTCGATCGTTTTCACCACGGCCTGCGGGCCGGACAACAAACAACCTGCGCTTGGCAACAGCGGGCAGGAAGCGGAACCTGTCCGTGACGTACACTCCTATGCGCGCCCCGACGAAGCCGTGGTCCGGCATCTCGCCCTCGACCTGGATGTCGATTTCGGCAACCGCACATTAGCCGGCACGGCGACGTATGACATCGAGGTAAAACCCGGTGCGACGGAGATCGTGCTCGACGCACGCGACCTCCAGATCCAGGAGGTTCGCGTGGATGATGCAGTCGTCACCTATACGTTGGGTGAAGCGCTGCCTTTCCTGGGGCAACCGCTGGCCATCCCGGTAACCGAAAACTCCAGGAAGCTGGTCATCCGCTATGCCACGCAGCCCGGCGCGGAGGCGCTCCAATGGCTCGAGCCCGCCCAAACGGCCGGCAAAAAATCCCCCTACCTCTTCACGCAGGGACAGGCGATCCTCACGCGCACCTGGATCCCCATCCAGGACAGTCCCGGTATCCGGCTCACGTATGCCGCCACGATCCGCGTGCCCGCCGGCCTCATGGCCGTCATGAGTGCATCGAACCCAACTGCGAAGAGCACCGATGGCGCATACACGTTTTCAATGCCCCAGGCCATTCCGGCTTACCTGATCGCACTGGCGGTCGGCGACCTTGAATTCCGGAGCCTCGGCGCGCGGACGGGTGTCTATTCGGAACCGTCCATGGTCGATGCCTGCGCGGCGGAATTCGCCGACCTCGAGAAAATGGTCGCGGCGGCGGAATCCCTTTATGGTCCCTACCAGTGGGAACGCTATGACGTGATCGTCCTGCCGCCCTCCTTCCCCTTCGGCGGCATGGAAAACCCGCGCCTGACCTTCGCCACGCCCACCATCATCGCCGGCGACAAGTCGCTCATCGCGCTCATCGCCCACGAACTGGCCCACAGCTGGTCGGGCAACCTGGTGACCAACGCCACCTGGAATGACTTCTGGCTCAACGAAGGATTTACGGTCTACTTTGAATCGCGGATCATGGAAGCGATGTACGGCAAATCCTACAGCGACATGCTCGTCGCGCTGGGCCACCAGGGCCTCGTGGAGACTGTGGCCGAACTCTCGCCGGAGGATACGCACCTGCACTTGAACCTCGCCGGACGCAACCCGGACGACGGCATGAACGATATCGCCTATGAGAAGGGCGCGCATTTCCTCATGCGGCTCGAACAGGCCGTCGGACGAGAGAAGTTTGACGCTTTCCTCAAGGGGTATTTCGACACGTATCAATTCAAGT
>CAYMLN010000528.1:0-2388 GCA_964391045.1 uncultured Saprospiraceae bacterium | reverse complement strand
ACCGTAGGACGATTAAGGGCAACAACTCGCGCTCCGCGTCTCTGCGAGAAATGTGGCAGGACCTTGTCAGAACCAATCGGCTTGCGAGGAATGAGAGCGCAACGTCAAAGCGGAGCTATTGTTCCGCAACCAGCTCCTCCAGCCGGTCAGCCACGGATCCGCACCATTCGATCATGACAGGATAGAGCTCCGGCAATTCCTCCTGCGGCCCCCGGTTCGCATACAGCGCCGCCAACTTCTCGCCGAAGAGCCGGCTCGCGAAAAAGCCCCGGTTGGCGTTGATTTTGTGCCATTCCGGGATCACATTGTCCGCGACATCCGGAAAACGCTCCCGCACAAACAGGTCATACACCGCCCACGTCATGTACTCGTCAAACGTACCGTGCCGGTACTTCTCGTACCCGCTGCCTTTATCCCACTTCCCCGGATCGAAATACCGCTTCAGTTCGCGCTTGAACGTCATCGACGTGGGCGTGACGTAATCATGATCGATCTCCGTGAAGAACATATGGACGCCGATGGCCAGGTCCTTGTCCGAGATGTCCGCCACATCGATCGTATTAAATATGTAATCCGGGATATTGATAAAGCTAGTCGACATGCCGTTGAACGTCCGCTGGCAGTGCATCCGGCCGACCAGCGGCGAGACCATGATCTGGAGCGAGCCCTTGCTCGTCATACGGAACGCCCTTGACAAGAACATCTCTACCTCCGGTACGATGAGGCTGGCTTCGTAACGCGCGCACAGGCTGTCCAGGTAGGGTTTCTTGTTCCGCCAGAACGACCTGAACCCGGATTTTGCCACAAAATCCTGGATCAACGCGAGATGGTCCTCGAACTCGTTGACCTTCTTTCCCATCGAATAGAAATCATGCCTCCGCTGCAGCCGGCCATCCTCGTCAAACGCAAAGGCCACCGCATCCGTCCTGAAGCTGAGTAGCCGATCCCATAATTCGCGGGAGTAGTTGACCTCCAGCACGACCGGATGCCCGGCATGCGGACCGAAGTAGGTCATCACCTCCTTGTAGTACAAAGACGACTTGTTTACCTCGCCCTGGTCCGCCTTCCCATACGCGGTCAGCGCCAGGATGATGTTGGCCAACTCATACGTCTCGTTGGTCCTGACGATCGGCACAGCCTGGCCGGCCACACCCCGGGCGAAAGCCCATATCGTCAGGATCAAGAAGCCGGTAAATGCGCGCATCGATTTCATGACTATGGTTAGATAAGAACGGAAAACATCCCCTTAAAGCCTCCCGTGAAAATAGGCCGGCGGGCCATGAAAGATAACAAGAGCGCTGGCGCTTGAAAACGCCATCCAATTAGGAAGTGAGAAGAAGCCAACGGCATGCTCCTTGTGCTCCGTTCCTCTATGCGAAAAAAGGCGAACGGCAAACATAGCAGCGGGGCTTGCCCCCGCGGATCAATTGTTCAGATGCCGTGATCTCCGTTCCTCCGTGCGAAAAAGGGCGAACGGCAAACGGTAAACGGCGAACGGCCTGCGCAGGCAATCAATGTGGATATGGGGATGGAAACTTGGCAAGATTCCGTGATCTCCGCATTGATCGCTAATGGGAAATAGCATTGATGCCCGTGAGCCTGCTAATGGCACTCGCCTGCGCTCCGCGCCTCCGCGGGAAATGTGAATGCCCCCTGACAGGATCAAGTGAAAAATTAAAAACGAAAAGCTAAAAGGTAAAAGTTGTCTGCGTTCCCCACCCAGATCGCTAATGCGAGATAACATTCATAACCATGAGCCTGCTACGGTCAGTAGCTCGCGCTCTGCGCCTCTGCGAGAAATGTGAAACACCCCTGCTACACCTCAACTCCCGACAGGCCCCGCCGCGATGACTACCCCAGCGTGAGCTCGCCGCGCTGATAATACCGAAACAGGACGTACAGGAAAACGACGAGCATCAAAGCATTGGCCTGGACGCTGCCAAGCGCCCAGCCGGCGGGCACATCCCCGAGATAGAAAACGGCATGCTTGAGGCGAAAGCTCCATTCCGCGCCTGCTCCTTGCCGGAGCACCTGGACGCCAAACGCAAGAAGGTTGATAACCAACAGGGCCAGTGCTGCAGCACCGGCGGCGCGAAGGACAAGGCTGAGGTTCTTGTTCATCTCACATCGAGTTTAGTTATGATCCTTTCATGTGACCTCCGGGCATGAAGCCCGGGGAGGCATGTTCGAATCGCTTCACCGGATTACCGAAGCCCTCGCCATCACGGGCTCGATGGACCGAGCCGACAGGAGCTGATATCCGGGTCGCACATCAAACGGGATATGGATAAAAACCCGGTCGTTAACGGATCCTTGCGAAAATAAGCATTGCTGAAAAAGAACGCAAGTCTTCAATCATATCAGGCCCGGAGATCGTCACACCGCACG
>CAYMLN010000527.1:0-2396 GCA_964391045.1 uncultured Saprospiraceae bacterium | reverse complement strand
AATCGTGGTGTCGCTTTTGCCGACCACATATTGGCAGGTATGCGTGACCGGCTCGCCCTGGTAAGTCGGCTCGCCTGTCACGGACGGGTCCGTGTTCGGATTCGTACAGGGAACGCTCGTATTCGGCGGGAATACGATCTGGTTGATGCTGGGCCGGAGGAGATACAGGATGTCCGTGCAGGTCGCGCTGTTGCCGGATTGGTCGGTGGCCGTCCAGGTCACCGTTACCTGCTGCGTGTAATTATTGGGGTTGCAGGGCAGGTTCTGGATCGTATAGGAATACCACAAGTCGGGGTCGCTGTCGCAATTGTCATTCACCGGCTCGAGGTAATCCCGGAAATCGAGTTCAAAGATGTCAACCGTACAGGGGACAACGTCCGGGGTACAGTTGAACGTTGGCCTGAGCTTGTCCTCGATCTTGATGGTCGACATGCATGCATTGCCGGTCGGCAGCTCGTTGACCATGACCATGAGTTCCTGTCCCAATTGGGCGCAGTACACCGTGTTGGTCAGCGGCCCCATGATGTCGACAGTGTACATGTTGAGCGGATACTGGGGTGCCAGGACGAGCATCTCCGGCGTGATCAGGGCAAATCCCGCCTGGCCGAGCGATACGTTGACATACGGCCGGCAGGCCAGGGCAGCGGTGTTCTCGCCGGACCATTCACCCTCCGCGGGCACGGCATCGGGTCCCTCCGCCATCAGGTGCCAGTCCGTCAGCGCAGCCGGCTCGATCGAGCCGCACAGGTCATCGGGGCCCGCAAGGGCGATCGCCTGGACACCGGCCAGCGACACGGCCGTGACGATCGTTCTCAACATCGCCCGGGTGAAGAGCGACAGGTGCGAGGTAGAATGTTCTTTCATTACTGAATGGATTAAGATGTTCGGTTAATGGGCGCCGGTTACTCCGACAGAGGGAATTGCCGTGATGGTGATTGATTTGAATAGTCTTGTCTTTCGATTCCAAAGACCGGCGGGGGAAGGTTCAGGTCCCCCACCCGGTCTACTCCACTATTATCATCCTGTTGGAAATGAATTGATCTGCTGCCTCGATGTCGTACCGGTAGATCCCCGGCGCACCCAGTTCTGACCGTCGTACGACGATCTCGTTCGGTCCCTTGACCAGCTCCACTTTACGTGTCATGACCGATTTCCCGTTGGGATCGACGACGTGCATCATTGCCGTCCCCGCGATGCGGCTGTCGAACGTGATGATCGTCATGTCGCGGAAGGGATTCGGCCTGTTCTGGGCTTGTGTCGTGAGTTTGTCCGGGGCCTCGATATACACGGTGTGTTCCGCCTCATCAGCTGCGGCATAAGCCAGCGGCTGTACGGGATTCATGTTGAGGAAAAGGCTGAATGGCATAGCCGGGCCGACCGAACGCACCCACATCGTGAAGAGGTGAAGGTCCTTGTCCGGCCAGCCGCCGACGTGGAACGTCGCAATGGCGGCGGATTCACCCGGCGCCTGTGGCATCCGGATCTCCTCGGCCTGCAGGGAAGGACCGGCGGCCCAGTTGACCAGGGCGAAACCGGCCTGGTCCCAATTGAAGGAAAACTGGAGGGCCTCGTATTGCGCCGCATCGGCGAGGCTGACTTGCACGGCATAGATCCCTTCCTCTTCTTCCGGGGTCACCGTGTAGTTGATCCGGGCCCGTCCGCTTGTGCGGGGCATGACCATGGCCCCGGACGCGCGCAGGTTGGCCGAGCCGTTGAGGTCGCCGACCTTGATGGCATCGAAATCCACCTCGCTCATGCTGGCGGCAAACGGACTGATCGTATAGGTTTCAGGCCACGGGGATGCCCAGGGATTGTGCGGATCCGGGAAGACATGCCCGCGATCGATGAATCGCCAGGACGTGTTGTTGGGGAACGCATCCGCAAGCCCAAGGATGAGTTTCCGGACCTGCAGGATATCGATCGCCGTCACGCTGCCGCTGTTGTTGGCATCCGCCGCGATGTACTGATATGGCTGGTTGAAGGTCTCCAGGCCAAGCAAGTGCTTTTGGATGCGCACGAGGTCAAGGGTCGTGATGCCGTTGCGCGGATCGTGATTGCGTTCAGGACGCACGACATAACTGCCGCCGAATGTCATTGGCGGGAAAGCGAAGTAGCCTTCCGGTGTCGTCGTGACATTCCCCAGTCCGCTGCCCTCGAGGTGCACGCTCGCGCCACCCAGCTTGCCGGCGCCCGGCACGCTGATGTTGCCGGAGATCGTGCCGTTGCCGCCGCCGACGCCTTGCGGACAGATGTCATTGTTGTCTTGTACGTCCAGGGTGGTGAGACAAAAATCCGTCAGGCCCGTGACCTGGTCGATCACCCACACCTCGATCTCGTTAATGCCGAGCGACGAACAATCGAAGACCCTCGACGTATTCAAGGGGTCTGCGCTGAAC
>CAYMLN010000526.1:0-2398 GCA_964391045.1 uncultured Saprospiraceae bacterium | reverse complement strand
CCGGATCGACGACGTGGTGATCTTCAACAGCCTCGGCAAGGAGCACATCCACCAGATCATCGACATCACGCTCGGCGACCTGTACAAGCGGATGGTCAACATGGGCTTCACCCTCGAGCTGACCGCGCAGGCCAAGGATTTCGTGGCCGAGAAAGGTTTCGATCCCCAGTTTGGCGCGCGCCCGCTCCACCGGGCCATCCAGAAATACCTCGAGGATCCGCTGGCCGAATTCATCCTCAACGAGAACCCGCCGGAAGGGACCCACCTCGCCGCGGACCTCAAGGAAGGTGGCCAGGAGCTCTTCATCCGGACCCTTGTCATGGAAAATGAGAATTCCTGATTCCCCTCCGGCGCATTACCTTTGGGCGCTCATGGTCAGCGCAAATGCCTAAACGCGTGCTCCGGAACACGATCTGTCCCGTGTCCGTCATCCCGGCGGACCGGGATTCCTTTTTCCCGTAAAACGATCTTCCAACTAATCCAACATCCTTGGCAAAACGATTTATCCCGAATCGCCCTTCCCCGCAAGACGAGGCCCGACTCCAGTTCAAGCTTAACGAAGACATCCGCGTCCCCGAGATCCGACTCGTCGGGGAGAATCTCGATGAGATCAGCGCCGTCGCCGGCCGGACCATCGAGCCGGGCATCTACCCCACCCGCCAGGTGCGCGCGTGGGCCGAGGAACTTGCCCAGGACCTGGTCATGATCTCGCCGAACGCCGACCCGCCGGTCTGCCGGATCATCGAGTTCAACAAATTCCTCTACAACAAGCGGAAGAAGGAAAAGGAGATCAAGGCCAACACGGCCAAGACCGTCATCAAGGAGATCCGTTTCGGCCCGAATACGGACGACCACGACTTCGACTTCAAGCTGCGCCACGCCCGGACCTTCCTCGAGGAGGGCTCAAAAGTGAAGGCCTATGTGCACTTCCGGGGACGGACCATCGTGTTCAAGGAGCGCGGCGAACTCCTCCTGCTCAAGTTCCTCAAGGAACTGGAAGACCTCGGGGTGGCGGAAAACCTGCCCAAGCTCGAGGGCCGGCGGATGATCGTCATGATCGCCCCCAAGAAGAAAAAATAAGGCCGGGCGGGACGCTTGCGGATTTCCAGGGTTTACCTATCTTTGCAGTCCTTTTGACTAAAAGACTGTACGGCTATGCCTAAGATGAAGACCCACAGCAGTGCCAAGAAGCGCTTCAAGATGACCGGTTCGGGCAAGATCAAGCGTTTCCAGGCCAACACGTCCCACCGCATGCGGAACCGGGACAAGAACACCAAGCTGCGGCTGTCCGGCTCCACCCTCGTCAGCGATGCGGATGCTGCACGCGTACGCCGCATGCTTGTCCAGTAACCTGATATCCAGTACCTATCGTATAAACTGTCGACCAGGACCCAAGCGGCGCCACGGCGCGCCCCCTGCCAGACCTAAAACGTATTTACCATGCCAAGATCAGTCAACGCGGTAGCCTCCCGGGCCCGCCGCAAAAAGATCCTGAAAGCCACGCGCGGGTATTTCGGCGCCCGGAGCAACGTCTACACCGTGGCCAAGAACACGCTCGAGAAGGCCATGATGTATGCCTACGAGCACCGGAAGCTCAAGAAGCGCGCCTTCCGCCGCCTCTGGATCGCCCGGATCAACGCCGGCGCCCGGATCAACGGCACCACCTATTCGAAGCTGGTGCACCAGCTCGGGGCCGCCGACATCCGCCTCAACCGCAAGACCCTGGCCGACCTCGCCCTCAACCATCCCGACGCCTTCAAGGCCGTCATCCAGGCGGCGAAGTGACCTGACCGCATAACCAGGCAAGTCTCACACCCAATACTGAACTTGTACTGCTAAAAGCCCTTTCCGGCGATCTCGCGGGAAAGGGCTTTCCTTTTTTACCCCACCACGGGCAAGGCATCCAAGCCGCGACGTCATCACTTCCGCATCGCCTCGACGGGATCCAAGCGCGCCGCCTGCCATGCCGGCACCAGCCCGGACAGCACCCCGATCGCGATGGCCAGGAAAAGCCCGATGAGGAAATTATTCATCGAGAGGTAGATGTCGTAATGGAATGCGGACGTGGCGATCTTCAGGACCCCGTACACGATAACCAGCCCGATGAACGCGCCGACGAGGCAGAGGATGATCGATTCCACGAGGAACTCGAGCAGGATCACGGATTGCCGCGCGCCGAGTGCCTTCTTGATGCCGATAATCGAGGTGCGCTCCCGCACCGAGACGAACATGATGTTGGCCACGCTGAACATCCCGACCAGGATGGAGAAGCCGCCGATGAAGATGCCGACGATGTTCATGGTGCCGAAGATCGGCTCCAGCAATGTGGTAAACATCGACAAGCGGTTGATCGCGAAGTTCTCGTCCTCCTTCGGCTTGATGCTGCGCTCGCTGCGCA
>CAYMLN010000525.1:0-2406 GCA_964391045.1 uncultured Saprospiraceae bacterium | reverse complement strand
GCCAATAGCGGATCGTGCGTTGCTGCAACGGCAGGTGCACGAGGATGAGCGCGATGGCCAGCGCGTAGGCCAGGATCCTCGGCATGCGCGTAAACAGTCCGGCAAGCATCAGGCAGAGAAAGGCCACAGGCACGTAGCCGTAGCGGTCGTTCATGCCGACGCCGAGATGGTAGAAATACAGGTTGCTCACCGGCAGGACATAGAGCATGGACGCCAGCAGCCCGAACCAAGCGAAGCGCATGCCCGCCGAATAGGTCGTCCGCTTGAGGACAAACCATACGATGCCGGACACCAGGATCGCCAGGAACGTGAAGACCACTGTCGGATTGGAGAGGATCTGGTCAAACAACCAGCCCTTCGCCCCGAAGGAATAATAGCGCGCGGCAAACAGGTGCTTGACGAGGTATTTGAGTTCGGTCGACACGATGCCGATGAAATCGAATGACAGGTGGGCCGACGCGCCGTAATGGCCGATCCATGCGCCGAGTGTGAATCGGTTAAGCAGCAGGTAAAGGGCGAGGAGACCGAAGAGCGATCCGGTGAGGGTGAATCCGCGCAGGTACCACACGCTTTCGCGGCTTGTACCCAGTGCTTGAATGCCCAGCCAAAGCGCGATCAGCACAGGCGTCACGAAGCTCAGCTCGAGCAGGAACAGCGATGCGCCATAGATGGCCATGGCGGAATACATCAGTCCGCGCCGTCCTTCCCGCATGTACGTTTCCTGCACCAGCAACAGGCCCAGGATAGCTGTCATCGACAACAGGTAATGCAGGCAGACTTTCCAGACGACGACCTCGATGCTGTACGGATGGATCAGGAACAACAGGCTGGTCAGCCCTGCGATCCACGTCACATTGCCCCGCGTGGAGACCAGGCTGCGCCTTATCCAGGTAAACAGCAGCCAGGCATTGACCGCGTGCAATGCGGTGAAGAGCAGGTACCACGGCCACCCGGCGATGTGGAAGAGCTTGTAAAACGAATAGAAGAAGAGGTGGAGCACCTGGTGATTGCCCTTGTACCCGAAGCAGTTGATGATATCCGCGAAGGAACCGGCCTCGTATTCTTTTTGCCAACCGGCGAAGTCGTAGACGAAACCGGCACCGATCGTCGGGAAATACGTGATGAGCGCGACGACCAGGAAAACGGGGAAGGCAAGCCGGGTGGCGTTCATGATCCCGTTGGCTCCGTGAAGCGCGGATGCTCGATGCGTCCGCCGTCGATGATGACGAGTTCGCCGCGGGCACGGCCGACGGCCTCGAGCCGGATGCCGCCCCACGCGCCGTCACAGGCGTTGTGCACGCGGCCGTTTTGCAACACCACCAGCTTGCCGCCGGGGCGGATCGTGATCGTGGCATCCTGTGGAAGCGATACGCGTGCGCCGATCTCCAGTACCGCGCCGGATTCGATGAAGACATGTCCCTCCAGGTCGAGGTTGCCGTTCCACCGCACACTGTCCCGGATGATGATGTTTGCCGCGGTATCGGGCCGGCACCATCGCGGGTCGAGGACGGATCGCTGGATGGACCCTTCCCGGGCCATGTTCATGAGGATCTTGCCGATCTGGCAAGGCGTGAGTGCGGCCATGTGCGCGTTGTAATCCATCATGTTGTTGGAATACATCGTGTCGCAGGGCGGCGTCTCGGTGACGTTCCAGCAGTTGGGGTGGGGCGGCGTATCGTCGCAGCCGTCATGCCCAGTCCAGGTATGGGCGAGGCCGAGCGTATGGCCGATCTCGTGGTTGGTGATGCCGCGCAGTCCCCAGACGTTGGGCTTCTCGAACCAGCGGCCGAAGATCTTGACCGAACTGCCGAGCGAGATGCCTGACGCGTCGGGCCTGTATGTCGGCGACGGAATGCTGTCGAGATGATGGGTCTGGACGAAGATATTCAACACCGAATCCGCCCGCACGGCATATTTCTGGATGACCCGCCGGTCCGAGATGTTGCGGTCCCGGCCGGTCTTGACGGCAAAGCACAACGTATCGTCGATATGGTAGTAAACGCCGTCATCGCCGGGCACGGAAGGGTCCGGCGAGATCACGTATCGATACGGGATGGGCATGACCGGCGTATCGTTATTACGCGGGAGGAACATCTTCATGTTCCGCTCGAGGTTGCTGTTGGCCACCTTGACCCATTCCTGCGCGTACTCGGCCGTTTCCGCTTCCGGGATGTTGTACCGCCCGTCGGTCGAATTCATGAAATGGAAGTTGACCCGGATCCACTTGGTCGGGATCCAGGCGGCGTAGTCCGCGTAGGAGAGCGGGCTCAGCGCCGGAGAGACGCGCGGCGAAACCCCGGTGACACCCTGGCGTACGGCATCGTCAGCGCCGGCCTCGATGAGCCGGTGCCGGGGGCTGCAGGCGACGAGGATCAGCAGCGGGGCGATCCAGGCGACCCGCCGCAT
>CAYMLN010000524.1:0-2423 GCA_964391045.1 uncultured Saprospiraceae bacterium | reverse complement strand
GCATGGCGGGGGAAATGCGGTTGAAGATACCTGAAATCGGGCGGTCCCCGGGGATCTTCCGGGGAGGTGGGGGATGCCGGGATTTCAGCATACCTTTGCGGCCACATACCGTACAAATCATGAAAATCAACGACGAACTGATCGACCAGGTCCTTAACCAGGCGGAAAGCGGAGGTCTTGATCCGTCACCCTACATGGAAAGCCTGAAGTTCCTCCTGCTCGAGGATGACGAGATCGAATTCACCGAGGAGGACCAGGCGCATCTCG
Source organism: uncultured Saprospiraceae bacterium (assembly GCA_964391045.1). Classification (GTDB taxonomy): domain Bacteria; phylum Bacteroidota; class Bacteroidia; order Chitinophagales; family Saprospiraceae; genus Opimibacter. The sequence continues at coordinate 2,156 of CAYMLN010000524.1, read as the reverse complement.
TCTTCCTGGGCACGGTATGCCTCGAATGCCTGAAGCGCACGGGCCAGTACCGCGAGATCAGCGACGACGAGGTCCTCTTCGACATGGAGGATGCCAACTGGGACGCGCTCGAGAAGGCGAATGGCGATCTCGATGAGTTCCTCGACATCCTGCAGGCTGACTTTGAAGAGGAAGACCTGCTTAACTTCCTGGCCTTCTCGATCCTGCCGGTCGACGAGGACGAGGAGATGGAAGAGGAGGAGGAAGACCCGATGAGCTCCGATGACGCGCAGGTCCTCGGCTTCGTTCGCCTGAAGGCGATCCTCGATACGGTCATGATGCCAGAGGTCTGACCGCGGTCAGGCCTGCTCTTTCCCTTTTTCCTTTACCAGGGCTTGCTTGGCAATGCTCTCCTGGTGAACCGTGGTCAGGAATGCGCTGACGAAGTCCTCGCTGAGGCCCATCTCGCGGCCCAGGGTCTTTGCCTTTTCGAGGATCTCGTTCCATCGCTCTACCTGCAGGACGGAGACGCGGCTGTGTCTCTTGTGCAGGCCGATCTCCTCGCTCAGCCGCATCCGCCTGGCCAGCAGGTTCAGGATCTGCAGGTCCAACTCATCCATGTGATGCCGGACCTGGCCGAGATGCGCGAGGAAATCCGCATCGTCTGATGTCTCTTGCTTCAGCACGAGCCCCCGCAGCATGGATCCGTATGCGGCCGGCGTGATTTGCTGCCGCGCATCGCTGAGGGCCCGGTCCGGATCGCCGTGGGTCTCCGTCATCAGGCCGTCGTAGTTGAGGTCGAGGGCATACTGCGCGACATCCGCCAGGTCCGTGCGGTTCCCGCAGATGTGGCTGACGTCGCAGAACAGGGGAATGTCCGGCATCCGGCGGCGCAGCTCGATCGGGATCGCCCAGTACGGTTCGTTTCGGAAAATACTTTTCGCATAGGTGGAAAATCCGCGGTGGATCGCGGCGATCTGCCCGATGCCGGCGGCACGGATGCGTTCGATGGCCCCGATCCACAGTTCGAGGTCGGGATTTGTCGGGTTCTTTACCATGACCGGGATGTCAACCCCGGCGAGGGCGTCGGCAATGTCCTGGACGGAGAAGGGATTGGCCGAGGAGCGCGCACCGATCCACAGCACGTCGATCCCGTGGGCGAGGGCCTGTTCGACCTGCGCGGCATTGGCGACCTCGACGGTCGTGCGCAGGCCGGTCTCCGCTTTCACCCGCTGCATCCATGGGAGGGCGGTCGCGCCGGCGCCTTCGAAGGCGCCCGGGCGCGTGCGCGGCTTCCAGATGCCGGCCCGGAAGAGATCGATGCCCAGGGCGGCGAGTTCACGGGCGATGCCCATGACCTGTTCTTCCGATTCCGCGCTGCACGGTCCGGCAATGAGGAAGGGCCTGTTGTCGGGCCGGACAAACAGCGTTTCCTGACGGGTGGCGATCTCGTTGAGGATCATGGACGGCCAAGTTACGGTCATGCGGGGAAACGACGCCGGGGGGATGAAGGTTCACCGGAGCTCCGCAGGGGATACCGTATATTGAGCAGTTGAAAACCACGCCATGCAGATCCAGTTTTGCGGCGCCGCCCGGCATGTGACGGGCAGCAGTCATCTCGTCACGCTCGACAACGGGTTCAAGATCCTGCTCGATTGCGGGATGTTCCAGGGGGACTATGAGGACGACCAGGTGCGCAACCGGACGTTCATGTTCGACCCCCAGGCGATCGATTGCGTCGTGCTTTCGCACGCGCATATCGATCACTCCGGACGCCTGCCGCGATTGTACAAGCAGGGCTTTCGCGGGCCGATCCACGCCACGCACGCCACCCGTAGCCTTTCCACCATCTTGTTGCTCGACAGCGCCCACATCCAGGAGAAGGATGCGGAATACTACAACCGCAAGAACGAGAAGCACCAGAAGAAATCCGGGCACGACCATCGCGAGCCGCTGTACACGAGTCATGACGTCGACATGGTCATGCGCCAGTTTGTGGGCTACGGCTATGACCAGTGGCACAACATCCATCCCGACGTGCGCGTCCTCTTCACTGACGCAGGTCACATCCTGGGGAGTGCGAGCGTGACGCTGGAGATCAAGGAGCACGGCACGACCACGCTGCTCGGCTTTACCGGGGATATCGGGCGGCCCAACCGGCCCATCCTGCGCGACCC
>CAYMLN010000523.1:361-2430 GCA_964391045.1 uncultured Saprospiraceae bacterium | reverse complement strand
CGCCCGCCAGGACGGCGACGAGTGGGTGATCAACGGGACAAAATGCTGGATCACGCACGGCGCCACGGGTGATATCGCCGTGGTCATCGCCCGCACCGGCGAGCTCCTTGACAGCCACGGCATGACGGCCTTCGTCGTCGAGCGCGGCACGCCCGGTCTGAAAGCCGGCAAGAAGGAGAACAAGCTCGGCATGCGCGCATCGGAAACCGCGGAAATGATCTTCGAGGACTGCCGCGTTCCGGCCGCTAACGTGCTCGGAAATGTCGGGGACGGGTTCATCCAGGCGATGAAGATCCTCGACGGGGGTCGGATCTCGATCGGCGCGCTCGCCCTTGGCATCGCAAAAGGCGCCTACGAGGCGTCCGTCCGATATGCGAAGGAGCGCGAACAGTTTGGCCGGCCCATCGCCGACTTCCAGGCGATCGCTTTCAAGCTGGCCGACATGTCGACGAAGATCGAGGCCGCGGAATTGCTGCTCCGCAAAGCCGCCGACCTCAAGAACAATCACCAGCCTGTGACGAAGGTCTCCGCCATCGCGAAATATTACGCGTCCGAGATCAGCGTGCAAATCGCGACGGATGCCATCCAGATCTTCGGCGGATACGGATACACCAAGGATTTCCCGGTGGAGAAGTATTACCGTGACAGCAAACTCTGCACGATCGGCGAAGGCACCTCGGAGATCCAGAAGGTCGTCATCGCCCGGGAGATCATGAAGGAATTCAGTTGATCCACCCCGCAGCGATTACCCTTTGACTGCAGGCAGGGCCTTGGTCCTGCCCTCCTCATCGCGCACGACGATCACGTAATACCCCGCCGGTTGATCCAGCAGGCTGACGCGAACCGTGGTCGACAGGGAGGTGCCCGCATGCATGACAAGCCGGCCCAGGATGTCATACACGCCGGCGAGCCGGATGGGGGTATCGGACGTACGCACCTCGAAGACGCCCTGCGGGTCCAGCGTGTACAATGCAGTCGCCAGGCTACTTTGCGTTGGCGCCACGGATGTGGTGCCGACCTCGATGGTCGTCCCGAAGAGTTCGAGACCGCCCCGCTGGTTGCCCACGACCAACTCATACAGGCCATCCGCATCCAGGTCCGCCATCAGGGGTGCGCTGCGGTTACCCGCATCGATGTTGTCGAAATGCCCCTCGACCAGGGTCAGCGGTGTGTTGATCCCCTCATCGACCCCTGCATACAAGGCGAGCGTCCCGTCGTCCATGCCGGTCAGGAGCTGGAGTCCGTCCGGCGTCCGGAAGATGGACGGCGTACTGTACTGCGGCAGGCCGGGCTGGATATCGAAGAGCAAGCGGCCGAAACACTGGGTATTGGGTGCGGCGTTCGGATCGCCGCCGAACATCGCCGCGCCGGTCGAGCCGACATTCTGGAAATAATTGAGATTGCTGCAGCGACCGGCATTGTCGGCATTGCCGGTACGCTCGCCGACAACGAGGTCGCCAAGGCCGTCGCCGTTGATATCCACGATTTGCGGCGTCGCCGCGACCCCCACCGCGATGTTCAAGTAGGGAAACATACCCGCCTCGAACTCCATAGGCTGTCCGGCAGAGACTTTGTTCCGAAAAAAGAAGAGCCGGCCGTTCTGGTCGCCCACGACCAGGTCGACCGAGCCATTTCCATCGAGATCCCCGAAGGCCGGTGCAAAATCAAACGTCGGTAACGTGGCATATTGGCTCATGCCGAGCCAGTCGCGGTCGGCCAGCCGAAAGGCGGGCGCTGATGGCGCTCCCGCGCCGAGAAACAGCCAAAGCGCCGGTATGCGCGTCTGCGCGCCATCCGTGAAGTAATATCCCCCGACCACGAGGTCTTGCAGGCCGTCGCCGTTGACATCGGCAGCCGCAGGACGGGCATGCGAGCCCAGGTCAATCATCTCCCGTTGGAAAAATCCCTTCTCGGTCAACGTGTAATCCAGCGGCCCGGCGGACAGCGGATCATCATCATAGCGCCAGGCACTCTCCCGATCCTCGGTCAGCGACCTGGAATTGACCGCGGCAATAAACTCCGGTTCCGGATGGGACCATTTTAAAAGAAGGTGACATCATCAATATCGA
>CAYMLN010000523.1:0-351 GCA_964391045.1 uncultured Saprospiraceae bacterium | reverse complement strand
TCCGGTTCCGGATCATCATCCAGCTCGACCGCAAAACTGGCCACGAAATACGGCAGGTCGACCGGGACGTCCGACGCCGGGAAATGACTCTCCTGTTCGGTGATCCATGCCTCTTCGGCATTCAGTCCGTTGACCAGCTTGACGAGCCGCCGCGAGGAGATGTCTCCCACGAAGGCATCCTTGTCGCCGTCATCATCGAGGTCGACCGTCATGACGGTACTGCCCGCATGCCGCGGCACGATGATCTCGTCACCGGTGAAGTTGCCGTCCGAACACTGGTCCGGATTATCGCTGAGGTATACTTGTTCAGACAATTCATTCTCCAGGATCTTGCCCCAGCAATTGTCCTCG
>CAYMLN010000522.1:0-2443 GCA_964391045.1 uncultured Saprospiraceae bacterium | reverse complement strand
TCGCGAATCCTCGGTCGCCAAATTGACGATGCAAGGGCCCCAGCACCTCGCGGTTTTCCCGTCGGCATGGCGCACACCACGACGCCCAAACGTCCACCAGGGTCAGCCGTTTCCCCAACAGGCCGTAGAGTGATGCCGTATCTCCGGTCACCAGCGGCAGGGCCAGGTCCGGCATGACATCCCCGTCGACGAGGGGCAAGGCGTCGCCCGCCGCGCATAGCTGGTTGACGAAGGGCTCGGCCAGATCCCGGTCTTGCCACCGGCGGCATTGCCCGATAATAAACTCGGCGGATCGCTCATAGTCCCCGTCCGGGGCAATCCATCGGGCCGCCACCAAGGCCGCATAAAGAACAGCGGTCGTATCGGCATACCGAATGAGGGCTTCGCGATACTTGCGCTCCACAACCTCTTTCTCCAGCAACAGCGAATCCGCTTCCAGGCCTTCGATGTCCTTCAACCGATCTGCGTACGCCCGTATGCGGATATCCCGCAAGTCCAGCATCGCCCGATTGGCCGCCACGGGACGTTCGACCTGGAGGCTCCCCTGGAAGCGTTGTGCCTCTGCGGTAACCCATACAGAAAGGCCGGGCGTAAGCACCAGGGGCATGTAATTGGCCGTTGCCGGATCCGCATCATACAATTGGTTGGCAAACCGGCTCCCCGCCTTCATCAGGGTAAGCTGGACCAGGTCGCCCGCTGGCCTGACCGAAAGTTGATGAAATGAAAAACGGCCATCGTCATCGATCCTGGCCGAATCGATGACCTGCCCAAGGAAATCCCCCGCGATCTCGGTAAACGTCCGCGGTCGGACCAGGTACGCCATCGGACGCCATTCCGGCGTCATCGAGATCCGGCCAGACAACGTGGGCTTGGGCTGGGCAATGCAGCCTGTTGCGAAGAGCATCAATGCACCGACGGCGATTATGCCGGACAGGATGAGCGCCGCGGCACGCTGGACACGCCTCCATCGCCAGCCATTCGAAATCCTCATGGAAAACATGACAACGAAATTAATTCAATCGAATCCTGCAGCATGCATCATGTGTTACACTCCCCGGACGTCCTGGTTTCTCCCAATCTTTGCAATTCGGGAGTTCGGACGCAATGCATTGCGTCCATCAACAACATGCGCGTAACATGGAAGCTTTCTGGAACGAACGATATCGCGGCACGGAATATGCCTACGGCACCGAGCCCAACGCATGGCTAAAGGACTTGCTGCACAAGTTACCTCCCGGTCGTCTGCTGTTGCCCGCCGATGGGGAAGGCCGAAACGCCGTTTACGCAGCAACGCTGGGCTGGGACGTGGAAGCCTGCGACCTCAGCGTCGAGGGATAGCGCAAGGCACTGCAACTCGCGGCTGCCCGGGGCGTCCGGATCGGCTACCAGGTCGGCGACTTCGGCATGCTCCCCTATGCCCGCGAATCATTCGATGCCGCAGGCCTGATCTATGCCCACTTTGATCCCGCAAAGCGTCCTGCGTATCATCGCCTGCTGGACGACGACCTGAAGCCCGGCGGACATCTCATCCTCGAAGGCTTCAGCAAGCGGCATCCGGAATGGCAGGCCCGGCATCCGCGCATCGGCGGACCGCGGGACATTCCCCTGTTGTATGACCTCGATGAGATCGAACGCGATTTCGGCCATTACGAGATCCTCTACCTGCAGGAAGAACCGGTCGAATTGCGCGAAGGCGAACTGCATGTCGGGGAAGGATGCGTGATCCGGTTCTTTGCCCGGAAACGCGACATTATGGCCTAGGGGATGATCCGGTTCACCCGGCTTCGGCCATCTCAAGGCAGGACATCACTTCGTCCATGTCTTCCTGGCGCTCGGCCAGCACGAACAACCGGTCACCCGCCTGAAGGGTCGTTGCACCACCGGGCGTGAGATACTTCTTTTCCCGGACGATCAGGGAGATCGTTGCAGTCGACGGGAACTTCAGGTCGACAAGGCGCTTGCCCACGACGGGACAATCCTGCGGAATATCCATGTGTCGAAGGACGGACTTCGGGCGGTCCTCCAACGCGATGTCCGTCATCGTGCGCTGTTTCAATTCTTCCGGCACGGTCAGGCCGAGTAAGCGCGCAACCCAGGTCAGGGTCGTGCCTTGCAGCAGGACGGAGGTGAGCGAAATGAAGAAAACGATATTGAAGATCATCCCCGCCTTCGCCGCGCCGGCGATCAACGGATAGGTGGCAAATACGATCGGCACCGCCCCGCGAAGGCCCACCCAGGCTATGAAGGTCCGCTCACGCCAGGGCACCTTGAACGGCGTGAGGCAAAGCCAGACGCTGATCGGCCGGGCAATGATCATGAGGAACGCGGAGATGGCCAGGCCGATGCCAAAGATCGGCACGAGCTCGCTTGGGAAGACCTGCAACCCCAGCGTGATAAAGAGCACGATCTGCATCAGCCACGCGAAGCTGTCGAACGACTTGAT
>CAYMLN010000521.1:0-2445 GCA_964391045.1 uncultured Saprospiraceae bacterium | reverse complement strand
CCGAGCGTACGCGCATGCAAGGCCTGACGCGGGCAAAGGGCGAAACAATTCTCGACGAACTGCCGGTACTTGGTAAACACAGTCCCTTTCCGGATCACATGGCCGCCGTAGGTCTCGTCGCAGAAGACGGGATGCCCGATGTGCTTCATGTGCACGCGGATCTGGTGCGTGCGGCCCGTCTCCAGCGTACACTTGACGAGGCTGATGTAGTATAAGTCCTCGACCACTTCGTAATGCGTGATCGCCTCCTTGCCGGCTTCCGCCTCCTCGAAGACGGTCATTTGCTGGCGGTGCTTCGGGTCGCGTCCGATCCATTCGTGGATCACGCCCTGTACCGGCTCGGGAACGCCCCAGACGATGGCCTGGTATTCCCGGGTGACCGTGTGCTCGAAGAACTGCCGCGCGAGATGCGTCATCGCAAAATCATTCTTGGCAATGAGCAGCAGGCCGGACGTATCCTTGTCGATGCGGTGCACGAGACCCGGCCGGTCGGGCGTATTGCCCGGTAGCACAGGCATGTCGGCGCGGTTGAAATGCCAGGCCAGGGCATTGGCGAGCGTGCCGCCCGGATTGCCGACGCCGGGATGTACGACCAGGCCCGCCGGCTTGAAGACCACCATCAGGTCGTCATCCTCGTAGCGGATATCAATCGGTATCGGCTCCGGCTTGACCGGCCCGCCTTCCGCGGGCGGCTTGGGGAGGAGGATCGTGACCGTTTCACCGGGCCGCAACTTGTGGTTGGGCTTGACCGGCCGGTCGTCGACCCGGATGGCCGCGGCACGCAAGCCATTCTGGATCTTGTTGCGCGAGATCCCCGGGATGTGCAGCTGGATATACTTGTCGATCCGGACCGGCGTAAGGCCCGCCGGCGCGACAAGCCGGTGGTGCTCAAACCACTCGTCTTCCTGTTCCCAACCGTTCTCCGCATCCCGGATCATGGCGCAAAAGTAGCGTATCCCGTCATTCGGGCAGCCCATTGACCATGTCGCCGCCCAGGAGAAAGGTGATGCCGATGCTGCCGAACAACCAACGGGCCGAAGACGTGTAGGTGGAAAAGGAATTGATCGGATACGGCGTCGTATTCTCCCGCATCGGGTCATAGGCCATGAACGTCGCGCTGGGATTGGCCCGGATACCGAACCGGATGTTTCCTCTTACATACCAGGCATTCGGGATGATGTGCAGGCCGATCTCCAGGCCATAGGCCAATACGGAACTACGCTGTTCACTGATGCGGTCGACGGTCTCGTCCTCTTCTTCGTCGATGATGATCGATGACGATTGAAAGAGTCCGAGTCCGATGCGTCCCTGCACGTAGGGCTGGAACATCCAGTTGAATTCGGGATAATACCCCATCGTCAACCCGAGCTCAAAGCGGCGTGTATTTGCCCGTTCGCGGTAATCGATGATCTGCCCGCCGACGGTATCCGCATACGCATTCGTCCGCTTGCTCAGCCACGATTCGGCCCAATAGACGCCGGCGAGCACGGGCTTGTTGTGCTGCAACCGGTACATGACATCAATGTCGTAACCGGAATCGAGGTCATCGAGGAACCTGGATACCGGCGGCCGCGGAAACATGAGGTTGAAATGGGATGAAACCTGGACGCGGGGCAGTTCCGTGATGACCTTTTGGGCCACGGCGCTTTCGCATGACATGATGTACATGACGATGATCAACACCCATCCCATCAAGCCAAGCCGTGGAGCGCCCGGCATCATTGCTCCAATTCCGCGATGCTCTTCACCAATTGCTCGACCTTGGCCACCCCGTCTGCCTTCTTCTGCTGTTCCTTGGCAATGACGTCCGGCTTGGCGTTGGCCATGAACCGTTCGTTGGTCAGCTTCTTGTCCACGCTTTCGATGAATCCGCGGTAATACGCGAGTTCCTCCTTCATCCGGGCGAGCTCCGCGTCCTTGTCGATGGCGATATCGAGCACGGCCACGTACTGGTATTTGTCGGCCAGGAAGTTGACGCCAGTGCCCAGTCCTTCCGCGCAGGTCGCGTTCGCGAGCTTGTGCAGGACATATTCCGCACCCGGTACGTTCCACAGGCGGATCAGGTCCGCCTCGGACGGAAAGACAAGCACCATGGTTTCCTTCGGGGAAAGCTGGTATTGGTTGCGCAGGTCCATGACAGCGCTCTTGACCGTAAGGATATGTCCCATGGTGCCAAGCACCTCCGTGTCGACATCGCCACGCGTATGGCCGGAGGATGCCAGCATGCAGTCCTCGCCCGGGGCGCGGTCGCGCAATTGGTGCCAGATCTCTTCCGTGATGAACGGCATGAACGGGTGCAGGAGGATGCAGACCGACTCGAAATGGCGGATCACCGATTCGTAGGCGACGGGATCGATGCCTTCCCCATACGCCGGCTTCGCGATCTCGAGGAAGATGCTGCAGAAGTCGTCCCAGACAAACGTGTAGAGGCCGGAAACCGCCTCA
>CAYMLN010000520.1:0-2447 GCA_964391045.1 uncultured Saprospiraceae bacterium | reverse complement strand
GAGCCCGGTAAAGAGGTCGCAGAAACCCTGGCATGCGCATGATTGCTACAAAGCGTCTGCGTTCTCCTTCCTAATCATGGATTGAGACTCCGCGAACTCTTGAACTTAGAATGGCGAGAAATCCATGCCGCCGATCTGTTCCTCTGTGGGAAATATGAAGGCGTCCAGCCAGTCAAAAGCACTTACCCCAGGCAAGCCTCCAACGACCGCGAGATCCGCGCCACCAGCGCCTCATCAGACGTCTCATCCTCCGGCACGAAGGTGCGGCCGGTCATCATCTCGTAGAGGTTGATGTACCGCTTGCTGACGACATCGACGAAAGCGTCGTCCATCACTGGCATGACCTGCCCCTCGAGACCCTGGAAGCCGTTGGCCATGAGCCACTCGCGGACAAACTCCTTGGAGAGCTGCTCCTGCGGCCGCCCGGCGGCGAGGTTGGCTGCGTACCGGTCGGCATACCAGTAGCGGCTGCTGTCGGGCGTGTGCACCTCGTCGATGATATAGAGCTGGTCCCGGTACCAGCCGAATTCGTACTTGGTGTCGACAAGGATGAGACCCTTTTCGGCCGCCATGGCGGTGCCGCGGGCAAACAAGGCGCGGGTGATCCGGGCCATCTCGTCGAAGACCTCCGCCGGGACGATGCCCTGGGCGATGATCTCATCGCGCGAGATGTCGATGTCATGGCCGGTCTCCGCCTTGGTCGCGGGCGTGATGATCGGCTCGGGAAAGGCTTCGTTGTCCCGCATGCCGTCCGGCATGGGCTCGCCGCAGAGGACGCGCTTTCCTGCATGGTACTCGCGCAGGGCATGACCCGCGAGGTAACCACGGATGACCATCTCCAGCTTGACAGGCTCGCACAGCACGCCGAGGGTGACGTTGGGGTGCGGCATGTCGAGCTTCCAGTTGGGCACGATGTCCCTCGTCGCGTCCAGGAAAAAGCCGGCGAGCTGGTTGAGCACCTGACCTTTATACGGGATCGGCTTCGGCAGGATGTGGTCGAAGGCCGAGATCCGGTCCGTCGCCACGGCGACCATGATCCCCTCGACATAATAGACATCGCGCACCTTGCCGCGATAGAATCCGGTCTGGCCGGGAAGCAGGAAATGGGTCTCCGCGATGGGCATATGGGTCCGGCGATCCGTGCTTGTGCGTCCCGCCGGGACAAAAATCCAACTTGCCGGGGACATTTGCCACCCCGCGATCCAATATTTCCAACCCGAAACGTGCCCGGATGCAGTGTAACATTTGTCATGCAGGCGAGCCCCGGAACCCCGAACTTTGCGCTACATCAATCAATCTAAACTCAACCGTTATGGCACTTCATCTTGGTGATATTGTTCCCAACTTCCAGGCAGATACGTCCATGGGTCCGATCGACTTCTATGAATATCTCGGCGATTCCTGGGGCGTCCTCTTCTCCCACCCCGCCGACTTCACACCGGTGTGCACCACCGAACTCGGCACCGTGGCCAAACTGCGCAAGGAATTTGACAAGCGCAACGTGAAGGTGATCGCCCTCAGCGTCGATTCCGCCGAGTCGCACAACCAGTGGATCCCGGACATCAACGAAACCCAGGGCGTCACCATCGACTACCCGATCATCGCCGACGAGGACAAGAAAGTGGCTTACCTGTATGACATGATGCACCCCAACGCTACGGAAAAGACCACCGTGCGCAGCGTGTACATCATCGGCCCCGACAAGAAGCTGAAGCTAATGCTGACCTATCCCGCCAGCACCGGGCGCAACTTCCAGGAGATCCTCCGCGTGATCGACTCCCTGCAACTGACGGCTTACCATAGCGTGGCCACGCCGGCCGACTGGACGTATGGCGAGGATGTCGTGATCAGCCCCTCCATTCCCGATGCGGATATTCCGGCCAAGTTCCCGAAAGGCGCTCGGCACATCAAGTCGTACCTGCGCATGACGCCGCAACCGAACCTGTGACCTCAGCGGGGTGTATACCATGATTTGAAAGGCGTCCAACCGGGCGCCTTTTTTCATTCCCGACTGGCAGTCCCTTATAGTAATTGCTGTTTGCCGCATTGGATACTTCCGGTTCCCACAGAGGCACGGAGCGCGGGTTTATCCCCTTCAGCTATACTTTGATTCGACAGATTAATTGCCTTTCTGGAGACCCTGCGGAGACCTCAGAATTCCATGTTGCCATCCCTTATCCGTTCGCCGTTATCCGTTCGCCGTTATCCGTTATCCGTTATCCGTTACCCTTTGCCTTCTCCTCCGCCGGACGTATTTTTGAAACCGACCTACGACCGCACACACACGAATCTAATTTCATGAAACTCTATATCCTCGGCCCTGCCTTTACCGATATCCTCGATCACTTCGAGGCAGAAGCGCCCCACCTCGGCTTTGGCTTCCTGCTGGGCGAGGCCAAGGATGACAACCGCAGCGTCATGGCCTTCGCGGCGCTGACCGAGGCCGC
>CAYMLN010000519.1:0-2449 GCA_964391045.1 uncultured Saprospiraceae bacterium | reverse complement strand
TGACGACACAACAACAAAGGCAACGTGAATATTTACGTGGTACGTCCTCAGTAAACCATGCAATTGTACGGGCGTCGCCTTCTCCTTTGGCTATGGCTCCCAAGGAGGACGCCGACCATGGCAAGAAGAATGATCACGTATGGCGTGATCGAATGATAATCAAGTGGCGTAGCCACGATGCATAAACTAGCGCCGGGTTTTAACCCGGCGTATCGACGCGCGATGGAAAAGCCGATCCCGCCACGCCGGGATCGGAAGGGTGATTCCGCGCACAACAGAATCATTTAGCGTCAGCGCCTCCAAAGATGCCTGTGAGATACCGAGGGCATCTCCATCGGATGGAAATGAAGGCTTGAAATGTGTGTCCGAAAGTTCCACTTTCGGACGTCCATGTTTGAGGGCGCAACCCTCAAACAACCTCCAACAAGAAAGGCCCGGATCACGCCGGGCCTTTCTTGTTTAAACACTTAAACACTTCCCCACTTAAACACGCATCACGCTTCCGTGCTCAACACACTCTTGAAATACCACCGATTCAACCGCGCGATGTTCTCGACGGAGATCTCCTTCGGGCACTCGGCCTCGCAAGCATAAGTGTTGGAGCAGCGGCCGAAGCCTTCCTTGTCGTGTTGGTGGACCATCGCTTGGACGCGGCGGGCGGTCTCGACCTCGCCTTGCGGCAGGAGGCCGAGGTGGGATGCCTTGGCGGCGGTGAAGAGCATTGCGCTGCCATTCGGGCAGGCGGCGACGCATGCGCCGCAGCCGATGCAGGCGGCCGCGTCGAAGGCCTCGCCAGCGCGGTCTTTCTCGATCGGGATCGAATTCGCGTCGACAGCCTGGCCGGTGTTGACGGAGATGTATCCGCCGGCCTGGATGATCCGGTCAAAAGCGCCGCGGTCCGTGACGAGGTCGCGGATGACCGGGAAGGCCTTGGCGCGATAGGGCTCGATCCAGATGGAGTCACCGTCCTTGAAGTGCCGCATATGGAGCTGGCAGGTCGTCGTGCCGCCGAGCGGCCCGTGCGGCCGGCCGTTGATGACCATGCTGCAGGCGCCGCAGATGCCCTCGCGGCAGTCATGCTCAAAGGCGACGGGTTCTTCTTTCTGCTCGACCAGCGTCTGGTTGAGGACGTCGAGCATCTCGAGGAACGACATGTGCTCGTTGGCTTCGACCTTGTAGGACTTGAAGGTGCCGGTGTCGTTCGCGTTGCGCTGGCGCCAGACGTGGAGAGTGAGATTCAGGCTGCTCATGTTCCTTACTGCTTTGTGCGGCGTTTATTTGTAGCTGCGGGTCTTCAATTCGACATTCTCAAACTTGAGGTCTTCCTTGTGGAGGACCGGCGGACGATTCGTGTCCGGCCATTCCCAGGCGGCGACATAGGTATAGTCGTGGTCATTCCGCATGGCCTCGCCTTCCGGGGTTTGGTATTCTTCGCGGAAGTGACCGCCGCACGACTCCTTCCGGTTTGCGGCGTCCTCGACCATCAGTTCGCCGAGTTCCATGAAATCGGCTACGCGATAGGCCTTCTCGAGCTCGGGGTTGAAGTCTTCGGCCGAACCGGGGATGTAGACGTCGCGGTAGAATTCTTCCCGGAGCTCACGGATGAGGGTCTTTGCCTTGGCCAGGCCTTCGGCATTGCGCGCCATGCCGCAGTAGTCCCACATGATCTTCCCGAGGCGGCGGTGGAAGCTCTCAACCGACTGGTTGCCGTTGGTCGACATGAGGCCTTTCAGGCGATCGTGCACCTCGCGGGCCGTGTTGCGGAATTCCTCGCTGTCCGGGTCGAAGCGCGGCGTGCGGATCTCGTTGGCCAGGAAGGTCCCGACCGTGTAGGGGATCACGAAGTACCCGTCGGCGAGACCTTGCATCAGGGCGCTGGCCCCGAGGCGGTTGGCGCCGTGGTCGGAGAAGTTGCATTCGCCGAGGGCGAAGAGGCCCGGGATATTGGTCTCGAGATTGTAGTCGACCCACAGGCCGCCCATCGTGTAGTGCACGGCCGGGTAGATCATCATCGGCGTCTTGTACGGGTCATCGCCGGTGATCTTCTCGTACATCTCGAAGAGGTTGCCGTACAGCTCGCTGACCTTGGCTTCGCCGAGTTCGCGGATCTTGGCCGGGTCAGCGTTCGTCATGCCTTGCGAATGGGCTTCCGACTTGCCGTAGCGCATGATGGCGGCATCGAAGTCGAGATAGACGGCGAGGCCGCTCGGGTTGACGCCGAAGCCCTCGTCGCAGGCCACCTTGGCGGCGCGGGACGCGACGTCGCGCGGCACCAGGTTACCGAAGGCCGGGTAGCGGCGCTCCAGGAAATAATCGCGGTCTCCCTCGGCGATTTCGGTCGGCTTCAGCTTGCCCGCGCGGATGGCAGCCGCATCTTCTTTTTTCTTCGGCACCCAGACGCGGCCGTCGTTGCGGAGCGACTCGGACATGAGCGTGAGCTTGCTCTGGT
>CAYMLN010000518.1:2203-2451 GCA_964391045.1 uncultured Saprospiraceae bacterium | reverse complement strand
TGTTGTCGACCGCATCGCCCATCAGGCCGAGGATGTCGATGACCTGCTCGGGGCGCTTGATGCCGTAATTCTCGCACACCTCCTTCGGCCCCCAGATCTCCGGGCCGTTGCCCGCCTTGGCCGGCTTGTACATATAGATGTGGTTGGACACGAGCTGCCCGAAGTCCTTGTCGGGCGTGACCATGTACACATCATACCCTTCCTTCTCCGCGATCTTGGCCAGCGTTCCGATCACGTCGTCGGCTTCC
>CAYMLN010000518.1:0-2193 GCA_964391045.1 uncultured Saprospiraceae bacterium | reverse complement strand
GGATCTTGTAGGCTTCGATGATCTCCCGGATATACGGCTCGGCGATACGGATATCCTCCGGCGTCTCCGCACGGTTGGCCTTGTAATAGGGAAACTCCTGGACGCGCACGTTGGGCGACTTGTGGTCGAAGACCACGGCGATGTGCGACGGCTTGCGGTTGTTGAGCACCTCCTCGAGGGCGTTGACGAAGCCGAACATCGCGCTCGTGTTGAGCCCCTTGCTGTTGATCCGCGGGTTGCGCAGGAACGCGTAATACGCGCGGAAGATGAGGGCGTAAGCGTCGAGGAGGTACAGGGTCGGGCGAGCCATGGGGATGTTTAAATGGTTAAGTGTTTAAATGGTTAAGTGTTTAGGGGTTAGGGGGTAGGAGGTAAAAGAATGAAGCGCGGCCAGGGCCTTGCAAGGTAAGGCAGAAAGCAGCAGGGACATGATGAACGAAGAACTAAATGTCAGGTTGCACGTAGCAGGTGAAGTTGCTGTAAAAATAATCTGATAAACGATTACGCGTTTATACCGTCACGTATGGTTCAGTCCCTGTCCCTCAAATGGCGGGGCGGGCAGACCATACGTGTCATGTGTTCTGAAAGGAGCCGGGTCTGCGAATGAAACTTTCTGCAGGATGAGGGTCTGCCAATCCCCGGATAATGGCTCGGGCCTTCGGCAACAGATTACCTGATCCCCCACTCCACGGCCTTTCGGACCAGCCCGGCAATATTCTTGACATCAAGCTTCATGAAGAGATTACTCCGGTGGGTCTCCACTGTCTTCTCCGACAGGAAAAGCATCCCGGCAATTTCCTTCGTGGTCTTTTCCGCGATAATAAGCTGCAGGATTTCCCTTTCCCTTCGGGTGAAGCGGGGAATCTTTTGCAACGGATACTGCCGGTGGTAAGCCTGATCCTCGTCGCGAAGCGCCTGGTGTACCTGGCGCTGTACGGCGATCCGTCCCGCCCAGGCCGCTTGTATGCCTTCGAGAAGTTCCCGGGACGTGGCATTCTTAATGATATAGGCATCCGCGCCGGTCGCGAAAGCGGATCGGATGATATCCGGGTCTTCAAACGAGGAGAGTGCGATCACCTTCGCCCCGGGCCATCGCTCCCTGCACTTCCGCATGACCGTGCGGCCGTCAGCCCGATGCAACTGGATATCAATGATCAACATGTCAGGCGGATGAGCGTCTTTTGCGGCCAGCATGTCCGCCTCTGTTGAAAAAGCATGCACCTCCGCTGCCCAGCCTGTCTCCGCCAGGATCGTCATCAATCCCTCGGAAACCAGGGGATGATCATCCAGGATATAAATGCGGGCAGGGTTTCCCATCGGCTCAGGCAACAGCAACTTCGATGGCCACATGTGTTCCCCGGGCGGCATCGGAAACAACATCCAGATCCGCCCCGATCAGCATCAACTGTTTCTTGAGTGACTGCAGCCCCCATCCCCAATGCGGCTCAGCCGGCATGAATCCTACGCCATTGTCCTCCACCACGACCCGAAGGGTTTTCTCCTCCGCATACAGGTTGACATCGATGCTTGTCGCGGCAGCATGCTTAAGGGCGTTGCCGATCAATTCCTGCAACGCCCTGAAGAGCACCAATTTCACACTGGGCCTGAGGCCGGGCCTCAGATATCCAAACTGCTGACAGACGATTTCCGTGTCCGGCGTGAGTCGGTCGAGTTCACGGACATAGTTGTCCATGGCCTTGAAAAGGTCCGTTCCCTCCAATTCGACAGGGATCAGCTTATGCGCGATGGATCGTATGGTGGTTTGCACGCGATCAATGACGCCGATGCTTTGCGCCAATGCAGCCGGATCGAGCCGGGCCTTCTCCACCTGGGCACTCAGGGAAAGCTTGCAGGCAAAAAGGGCGTTGCTCACCGAATCGTGCAGTTCGGTGGCAATCCGCTGCCGCTCCTTTTCTTCACCCATAAAGACGGCTTGCAGGAGCTGCATCTCGTGTCCGTGTTGCAGTTTTTCCAGCCGTACGCGATGAAGTTTCTGCCTGAACAAATACAGCACGGAGAGGAAGATCACCGTCATGGCGGCGACCAGCGCCAGAATGAAATACTGGCGCGTTCGTCCCGCAGCCACCTCGATCATCAATTGCTGTTCCGCCAACCGCCGGTCCTTTTGGGCCGTCTGGTACTGGACCATCAGTTCATTGACGACCCGTTTGTTGTCCTGGCTGATCTGCTTCT
>CAYMLN010000517.1:0-2453 GCA_964391045.1 uncultured Saprospiraceae bacterium | reverse complement strand
TGGTGAAGGCAGGCAGCGTGACCGCCCCTTCGTTGATCGCCAGGGTTGGCTTGCTGGCTTGACGCATCTTGTCCGGCAGGCGCCAGGTTAATGCTGCATCGGTCAGGTTGTGCAACACGATGTACGTGTGGTCCGCATTAGTCAATCGCCATCCGATCAGGCCCTCCGGGAGGTCCGACAAGAAGGACAAGGACGCAGTGCCGAGCTCCAGGTCATGTCGAAGCGCAATCCAGGATTTGTAATGCGCATATAATGATTCCGGGTCGTTCATCTGCTCCGACGCCGGTGAGACTTTATCCATTGTGGATTGCGTAATGGCAAGCCAATGCTTTTCTGCATAGGTGTCCTTCGTCCAGGGAAAGGGTTCGCGCAGGTGCTCGTCCGGTTTCCCGCCGAGCATGCCGAGTTCTTCGCCATAATAGATGAACGCCGTGCCCGGCAGGGTCAGCAGGATCGAAGCGGCGAGCCTGGCCTTCGCGATGTCACCGCCCACCGCCGAACGGATGCGGACCATGTCGTGATTGCTCAGCAGGATCGCGTCGTCGAGCGGCGAGGGATTTTGCGCATACGCCGCTTGAATGCGCACATACAAGTCCCGGAGCGGCTCGGCACGGCCCTCGCGGACCGTCTCTGTGATTGCTCGCGCGAGTTCGAAGTTGAACAACTTAGGCATGCCGGGGAAGAACCCGGCCAGCGTCTCCGGGTCTGCCCATACCTCGCCGAAGATGAGGACATCGGGTTTGTGCGCGGTGATCACGAAGCGAAATTCCTCCCAGAATGCCTTCGTCTTGTCGGGCTCGTCATCGGGATAGATATGTTTCGCAGCATCCAGCCGGAAGCCGTCCACGCCCTTGTCCAGCCAGTATTTGGCGATGGTATATACCTCCTGCCGCACCGGCGGGTGATCGAAATTGAGGTCGGGCATGCCCTTCCAGAAAAAGCCGTAATACCGTTGTGCATCCCCCGGCCATTCGTGCCACTGCGTCAGGTTGTCGGAGTCGAAAGTCGTCGTCTTCTTGCTGATCTCGGCCTCGACATCGGCATAGTCGCGCCAGACATAATAATCCCTGTAGGGATTGTCCTTCGCCGACGCGGACGCCTTGAACCACGGGTGGTCCCACGACGTGTGGTTGATGACGAGGTCCATAATCAGTTTCATTCCGCGCTCATGCACGGACCGCACAAGCATGTCGAAATCATCCGGCGTGCCGTATTGCGGGTGGATGGCCCGGTAGTCGGTGATGTCGTATTTGTGATACGATGGAGATGGATGGATTGGCGTGATCCAGATCGCATCCGCGCCGAGTTGCCGGATATAATCCAGCCGGCTGATGATCCCGCGCAGGTCGCCGATGCCGTCGCCATTGCTGTCGCAGAAGGACTGCACGAAGATCTCGTACACGACGGGACTGTTCATGACATTCTGCTGGCCGGCGGCATCCGGACAAGATAGGGAAAGCAGAGCCGTCAGGGCGAATGTGGCCAGCAATGAAGGGCTACGCATGCCGCTCGGCGGTCAGGCCAATTGGTAGAGGACGTCGTGCATGATCTGGACGAGCCGATCCGCATCCTCGCGCGTGTTGTACAGGGGCACGTGGGCGATCCGGATGACGTTGGGCTCGCGCCAGTCGGCGATGACGCCCTCCTGCCCCAGGCGGTCGAACAATGCACGTCCGTGGCGCTCAACAAAGAGCGACAACTGACAGCCGCGCCGTGCAGGATCGCAGGGCGTTATGATGTCGATGCCCGGCAACTCGCTGAGCTTGTCATAGAGTTCGGTGACCAACGGCCGGTTGATGTCGTGCAGGTTGGCAATGCCCGCCATGTCGAAGAGGTCGAGCGATGCCCGCAGGGCCGCCAGTGGCAGGATCGGCGGGTTGCTGAGCTGCCAGCCTTCGGCGCCCGGCAACGGGTCGAAGGCATCGCGCATCTTGAAGCGCGTCTCCTTGTTGTGCCCCCACCATCCCGAAAGGCGTGGGATGCTGAGGTCCATGCCATGTCGCTCATGGATGAAAATGCCGGACAATCCTCCCGGCCCGCTGTTGAGGTACTTGTAGCTGCACCACGCGGCGAAATCGACATTCCAGTCATGCAGGTGCAGCGGCACGTTGCCCGCCGCGTGGGCGAGGTCAAAGCCCACCACGATGCCGTGCTTATGTCCGAGGTCGGTGATCGCCTTGATGTCGAGATATTGCCCCGTGTAGTAGTTCACGCCCCCGATCAGGAACATGGCGATCTGTTCGCCCTGCTCCTTGAGGATATACTTGAGCGTCTCGAGGTTTAGGCAATGCTCACCGGGATGCGGCCGCCAGTGGATGATCGCGTCGTCCGGGTCAAAGCCATGCCACTGCGCCTGCGATGCGACGGCATAGCGGTCGCTCGGGAAGGCGTCGCTCTCGATCAGGATCTTGTACCGGCTCTTCGTCGGCCGGTAAAACGACGCCATCAACAGG
>CAYMLN010000516.1:0-2456 GCA_964391045.1 uncultured Saprospiraceae bacterium | reverse complement strand
TTCGTCGTCATGGACATGGTTACCACCGGTTCGCGTGCCTCCGGCAGCCAATTCCGGCTCGGGGAGGTCAACGGCGAAGATGTCGACTGGACGGCGTTCCAGCGTGCCGAGCGGATCCTGTATCCCAACTCCACCGGTGACGTCTACGGCCAACGCAACTACCTCTGGGGCTACATGGTCGAAGACATCCTGCTCAAGCAGGAAGGCGAGAAGATGGGCATCAGCGTCGGCGACGAGGAAATGGAGGAGCTCCAGTTCGGCCAGCGGCTGAGCCCGATCGTCCAGCGCAACTTCCGCGACCCGAACACGGGCCAGATCGACCGCCAGTCCCTCGACCAGATCAAGGCCAACCTCGGCACCGGTACGCTGCAGCCGCAGCTGGAAGAGTTCTGGGCCTTCCAAAAGGAAGAGATCCGCAAGGACCGCCTCCAGAGCAAGCTCGCCGGCCTAGTCAAGAAGAGCATCTACACGCCGACATGGATGGCCCAGCAGATGCAGGCCGAACAGGGCTCGTCGCTCGATTTCGAATTTGTCGCCGTACCGTTCGACAAGGTGAGCGACGAGGAAGCCGCGGTCAGCGACGACGACTACAAGGCATGGATGGCGGAGAACAAGGGCCTGATCCACCGCAAGGAGGAATTCCGCGCCGTCGACTTCGTCGTGTTCAACGTGGTGCCCACGGCACAGGACTCCGCCGATGTGCGGGAAAAGATCGCCAGCCGGATCGAGGCGTTCCGCACGGCGGAGAATGATTCGCTGTTCGTGGAGAACAACTACGGCCTGATCGATGCCGCATATGTGAAATCGGAAGAGATCTCTGAGGCCATCGCCGATACGATCTTCGACCTGCCGGTCGGGACGGTCTACGGCCCGTACCTCGATGCCAATGAGTACCGCGCCGTCAAGTTGCTCGGCAAGAAAGTAATCCCCGATTCCGTCAAGGCGCGGCACATCCTCATCCGTGCCAACACGCCCGCCGACCTGACCAAGGGCCTGAAGACGCTCGACAGCCTCAAGACCCTGATCGAGGCCGGCGCAGGACGTTTCGACTCGCTCGCCATGCGTTTTAGCCAGGATGGCAGCGCGCAGGAAGGCGGCGACCTCGGATGGTCCGCTGTCGGCCGGATGGTCAAGCCGTTCAACGACGTGATCTTCTACACGGCCGAACCGGGTGAGCTCCACACCGTAGTCACGCAATTCGGCGCCCACCTCGTGCAGGTGACCGACCGCAAGTTCATCGAGAACAAGTCCGGCGTAAAGCTGGCCTACCTCGTGGAGCCGGTCGTGCCCTCCGAAGAGACGCAAAGCGTCGTCTATGACAAGGCCCTCCAGTTTGTCGGCCAGAACCGCACCCTCGAGGAGATGAAAGCCTCCGTGGAACAGAATCCTGAGCTCAGCATCGAAAAGGCCGACGGCCTGACTGCGAATGGATATCAGTTTTCCAACCTGGGCAGCGGCGGCACGTCCCGCGATATCGTGCGCTGGGCCTTCGACGAAGAGACGAAAGTCGGCATGGTTGCCGCTGAGGCGTTCGTCTACGATGAGCCGACCCTTTTCTACAACGCCCGCTACGTCGTACCGGCCCTCCGTGCCGTGCTGAAGCCGGGGACGGCCAACCTCGACGAGGTGAAGGAGTTCTTCGGCGACCAGGTCAAGAACAAGAAGAAGGGCGAGATCCTCGCCGCCAAGCTGGCCGGCAAGGATATCAACATGGTGGCGAGCGAATACGGTATTGCCATCGATACGTTTGAGAAGGTCAACTTCAACATGAGTTACCTCCAGGGCATGGGCAACGAGGCCCGCCTTATCGGCAAGGTGACCCAACTGCAGAACGGTGAGTCGGCCGGCCCGATCGTCGGGATCAACGGCGTGTACATGGTCCGCGTGGTCAGCCGCACGGAAGCCAGCATCTCCACCGACATCGCCTCCTTCCGCCGCCAGCTCTCCGGCGTGTCGCGGACGAGCGTCGACAGCCGCCTCCTCGAGGCCATGCGCGACGCCGCCAAGGTGAAGGACAACCGGTTCAACTTTTTCTAGGCCGCCGGATCGTTCCGGACGGACGAATTATAATCCAGCAATTGCCCGGATCGACTCGATCCGGGCAATTTCATTTACGGGCCTGACGTTTTTCCCGAATGCGCGTCTCCCCTGGACTGATGTTTCTCCTCGGCCTGCTGATGACCGGCTGTGCGGCCCATCCCGAAGAGAAATCATACACCGATCCCGAACTCGGCATCGTCTCCACCTACCTGGTCGACCCGGAAACGGGGAAATATAACGGGGCCTACACCATCCGTGACTCGACCGGTGTCCTGCTCGAGCGGGGGACGTATGCTGCCGGTGCGCTCAACGGCATCCGCGAGTTGTTTTATCCGGACAGCACCGTGAAAGTGCGCGAACGCTATGCACGCGGGGAGATGGTCGGCCTGTACGAGTATTACCATCCCAATGGCCGG
>CAYMLN010000515.1:0-2466 GCA_964391045.1 uncultured Saprospiraceae bacterium | reverse complement strand
CCTCGCACCCGATCCGGCGGCCTGGAGTCCGAGCAGGTATGAGATCGGGCTCTACGACGTCGAACAGAAACCACTCGGCCGCGAGTGGGCCCGCCTCGAGGAGCTTTACCTCGAATACAAGCGCGACGCCCTCGCCCTGACCTTGGGCCGGCAGTTTGTCAACATGCCCTTTGTCAACCTGCAGGACGGGCGGATGCGCCCCGGGGCCGTCGACGGTCTCATCGGGCGTTGGAAGGGCGAGCGGACGCAACTCGAGGGCGGTTACATTTATTCCGTCGCACCGCGTTCAACTACGCGGTGGTATACCGTCGAGAAATCGGTCGGCCTGTACCCGTCCGGTGTCAACCCGGACGGGACCCGGTCGGACTATTTCGGGCATATCGCGAGTGCGGGGCTCTTCTACGGCGGCGTGCAGCATGCGGTGACCGACCGGCTCTCACTCCAAGCCTGGGACCTCCTTGCCGACGGGCTGATGAACTCACTCCTCGTACAGGCAGAATTCAAGCTTAAGGTTACCGGTCCGCGCAAGCTGACCCTCTCCGGTCAGTTTATCCGCCAGGACGGCCTGGGCGACGGGGGCAGCCCCGACCAGGCGCAGACCTACTATCCGGAGGGAGGTGCGTCGATGATCTATGGAGTGCGCTTCGCCTGCCAGCGGGCGCACGGCGGCTTCAACATCAACTATACGCGGATCACGGGCGAGGGCCGCTACCTCATGCCCCGGGAGTGGGGCAGGGACCCCATGTTTACCTTCATGCCCCGTGAGCGCAACGAGGGTTTGGGAGACGTCCATGCCGTCACGGCCAACTGGCTCTTCAAGGACCTGCTGAAGACCGGCTCTGCCGCCCTCGGCGTGGGCTACTACGACCTCCCCGACGTCAAGAATTTCGCCCTCAACAAGTACGGCATGCCGTCCTACCTCCAGGCCAACCTCGACCTCCGCTACAAGGTTACGGGCTGGCTCGAGGGCCTGGACATCCAGTACCTACTCGTCGTCAAGTGGGGCCTCGGCGACACCTACGGCGAGCAAAAGTACGTGACGAACAAGGTGGACATGACGCTGCACAACCTTGTGGTGAATTATCACTTTTAGGCATGGCTTGCCGAGGCCGGCGTCCCCCTTGGTCGCCAAAGTCGAAGGCGGCGGCGATCGGCCAGCCACAGGAGAATGCTTTCCCACGTCAGATGATCACAGGCCGACTCGGGCATGAATCAGGATTTTCAGGATTTGAAAAAAGCCACCAGATCCCTGCGCGCATAGCCTGAGATTTGGGACGGTTCGGAGGGTTGAACAGGTTTAGGTTTATGGCCGTCTGAAGGTCAGGAAAGATCTCGCTGTCTCGCGCTCTCATTTTCTCTGGTCCTGGCCTGGGCTTCGCCTGCATCCGCCACCTGATCCCTGCGCGCAAGGCTTTAATGGACGCTTGCCGGAGACACGCGTGGATTGTGATACGGTCCCATTGAAGATGCATCCTAGGAATCGTTGCTTGCCGAAAGGTACTGATGGGTCAAAGCCTGTCCTCCTGAAACACCCTTCCCTGGCCGACGAACCTGATCCTCACTTCGTGGCTGGGTGAACGATAACTGCGCCCAAAGCGCCCCCGTGTTGTCAGGATGTGGTCGACGGAAGCTAAAGCCATTGTGTGGCGGGATATGCCATGCCCAGCCGCGTGGCCAGCGTTGTACGTTTATCTTTGTCGTCGCATGGTTGCCTTGCGCAGGGCTTTTCGGGAAACCCGAAACCAGTAAGCTTATCGTATGAAATTATCGATTGTGATACCCGCTTTCAATGAGGAGCGAACCATCGTCCAGCTATTGGAGAAGGTCGGTGAAGTGAAATTGGCCAACCCCATGGAGAAGGAGGTTATCGTTGTCAATGACGGTTCCACGGATGGCACGGAGATGGAGGTCAGGCGATATTTGCAGGCCAATCCTGAATTTCCGGTAAAGTGCCTTAGTCACCATGTCAATGCGGGGAAGGGAGCGGCCGTACGCACCGGTATCCAGGAATGCACGGGAGACTACATCGTTATCCAAGACGCCGATCTCGAGTACGATCCCGATGATTACAACCTGTTGTTGAAGCCTATGGTCTCCGGATTTGCCGATGTGGTGTACGGCAGCCGGTTCAAGGGAGGAAATCCCCATCGCCGCCTGTTCGCATGGCATGCGATAGGCAACAAGTGGCTCACATTCCTGAGCAACGTCTTTACCAACCTCAACCTCACGGACATGGAAACGGGGTACAAGCTTTTCCGCCGTGATATCCTCCGGGGCATGTCGTTGAAGGAGAATCGTTTTGGATTTGAGCCCGAGGTGACGGCCAAGCTGGCGAGGATCAAGGGAATCCGCATTTACGAGGTGGGGATCAGTTATTACGGACGGACCTATGCGGAGGGAAAGAAAACCGGCCTCAGGGACGCAATACACGTTTTGTACTGCATTTTTCGATACAACTTCATCTAA
>CAYMLN010000514.1:0-2476 GCA_964391045.1 uncultured Saprospiraceae bacterium | reverse complement strand
AACGCGGCTGCCGCCCTGCCTGACCCTTGAGGGTATTTCCCACGCTTGATATCAGAGGCTATGAAACACTACGTACTCGCCGCCACCATCCTGCTCTCCACTCAATTGTCGGGGCAGATCGTTTTCGAGGAGGTACCCTCGCCGGATGACTTCAGCATGGAGGCGATCCGAAAGTCCCCAATAGGAGAATATTTTGTCCAGGCAGGTAATGATTACAGCGGCATTTACCATTCGCCGGATGGTCAGGTATGGACGAGGACCAGCTTTCCAGTCAATCTGATGGTGTTGGACGAGATCCAGTTTTACGACGACGGAACGCCGGTCTTGAAGGCCGACAGGGGCTTGCATTTGATTCGCCGGGATGGCGACTGGCATACGTTGCCTGTTCCCGGACGCGATGAGGCGGAGGCCAGCTTTATCAAGCAGGACACGTTATTTGCCTATAACCGGGAGAGGTTCGCGTACAGCGTCGACAAGGGCGTATCCTTCACCGAGTTGTTCACCGAGGAGGATATTATCGATCATACGGCTCATCTGTGGGTGTCTGACGCGTACATCATCCTCCACCACACCGCCGGGGCGAGTGATTATGTGTCGATTTATAACCGGCAGGGTCAGCGCGTCCTGTTCCGGCAGGCAACGCTCAATCCACGGGGTTTCCTCTATAACACGTGCGGAGAGATACTCCTGTATGACTGGGACGAATATTTCATGATCCGGTTTTCCCCCCTGGAAGTGATCGTGGGTGACATCACGGACATTTACCCGGGCTTCCATTATGATATGCGCATACAGGTACAGGACGGCCATTATTACATTGCCGATGGGCAATCGATTCTCCGGTCGACCGGTTGCGCCTTTGACTGGGAAGTACTGGCGACCAGTCCGTTGATCGATTCACTCGGTAATTATTACGTAGATCCTTCGGAGGGCGTATTGCTGCATGCATACGGGGCCAACAGCTTTGTCGAGCGGCCGGCCGGTTCATCGGAGTGGCTTGTAAGCGATATTGACATCCATTATCCCTATGTGCAGCGGGCAAACGAGTCCAATCAGGGCCAACAGGCGGTCCGCACTCCAAACGCGCTCTTTCATAAGGACGTCCTTGGCCAAACGTGGACAACAGGTAGCCTCTATCCGGAGGAGGACGGGGAATTGCATTATTCGCCCGATGGTACGCTTTACCTTGCCGGGGAGGCGGCCATATATGCTTCAGCAAATAACGGGCAATCATTTGACACAATCCCCCTTCCGGGGTTCTCGCCTCCCGGTAGCGGGTATGGCCTTCACGTGCTTGATGACAATGTGTTATTCATCGTGACCACCTCCCTTGGCGAGTGCTTCTATAGTCTGGATGGAGGTCAGGAATGGGTACAGGCTCCGTTCAGTCATCTAGCCGCAGCGTTGTATAAGGTCAGGTTGGTCGGAAATACCATCTTCATGGCGGCATGGGATGTGAACCTCGAAATATACCGGATCGACTTGGCCACGAATGAATCGATGTGGGAGGGTCTCGGTACGGCGAGACCGTTGGGCTACCTGGACGTTGAGATCATGGAAGATGGCACGGTTTACTATTTGGAATTTGATTTTTTTGGCCAGGGGCAGGACGGCCTCCATCGTTACCAGTTTGGGGGCTCATCCGAGTATCTCGGGTACGCGGATGAGATGGCGTCCATTAGTCGATTGACATCCTCCAGCAATGTGCTGTTCGCCTTTGGCAATCAATCCGGCTTCCGGTTTGACGGTGATAACCTGACGGCGCTGGCCTACGACGGTTTGCCGCAGACCGGCAGCCCGAGGTTCTCTCTGGCGGCCAACCAGCATGCGTATGCGATCGTCGACAACAATCGCGTGTTCAGGTCGCGCGAACCTGTGGCGTATGCCCAAAACATGATCGGCCGTGTGGTTTGGGATGACGACCAGGATTGTACGCCTGACAGTCTTGATGGCGGATTGCGCGACTGGATGGTCGTCGTGGAAGGCGAACAGTACATCAACATCCGCAGGACAAAGGAGGACGGCGGGTACCAGTTTAATTTGCCCGATGGTACGTACACGGTCACAGCCATACCTGTTGGCCAGCATTGGGGGCTGTGCAGTGCATCCTACCCCGTGACCATCCCAGCGGATGAGCAGGCCGTGGTGCCTGATTTCCAGGGTGTCGGGTTGTCCACATGTGCCACCCTCGATCTTGATTTTTCCACCCCGCTCTTGCGGCGATGTTTCGACAACAGCTACTACATCCGGATCCGCAATACCGGCCCCGGCGCCAGTGGCGGGACGCAACTGCGGCTTGAGCTGGATCCTTTCTTTGATTTCATTTCCGCTACGCATTCCTACACGATGGACGGCGAAAGCATACTCTTGTTTGACCTGGGCGTACTAGAAGTGAATGCGGAGGTCTTTATCCAGGTTATCTTCAATCTGTCCTGCGAGGCGGACCTGGGCATGACCCATTGCCTGGGCGGACAAC
>CAYMLN010000513.1:0-2483 GCA_964391045.1 uncultured Saprospiraceae bacterium | reverse complement strand
GACGGGCAGGGCGGTGCCGCCGGCGGCGTGGATCTCCTCGGCCGCCGTATAGATCGTGCCGGGGAGCTTCGGATGCGGCTCGGTCGTCTTGGCGGCGAGGGCGACGCGGCAGCCGAGGCTTGCGAGCTTCTTCGCGATGGCGAGGCCGATGCCGCGGCTGCCGCCGGTGATGAGGGCGGTGCGGCCGTGGAGGGCGTTGGAGAGGTGGTCGAGCATCGTGATGATGGAAAATTAAGTAAATCTGCGGGCGTTCAGCAAAATTGGAATAATTACATTTATGGGTAGTCGTGTCATGCCGGCGCGCCAGGGGTTCCCGATCCCCGATCCCCGGCAGGGATGATCCTGCGAAGACGAAAAACCAAAATTCTTATGATAAGCAATCTTATTCCAAAAGACAGTGATCGGCCATTGAATACCGCGGGTGCAACGGACCTGCACTTTGCTGACTGCGACGACTGCTTTCCTTTTCTCACCGTGTCGCTCAAGGGTACTTTCGAGCACAGGGGGGCAACTTTCCTGGAGTTCAAGGTGGCTATGGCGGAAGGGATTGTGTTGGATGGCATCAATATCACGAACCCGCAGGATCATGTCATTCATATCGAAATGAAAGAGGATCTAGGCCGGCCGCCAGCCGCCAAGGAGTACTTTCTCATGATCGAGGGTGCCTCTTCGCTTGCCACTACGACCATGACCTTCACAGCCACGCGGAAAAGCAAGAAGAGCGTTTGGAAGTATACGAAGGCAAGCGGACCGATGGGCGCACCTGGCAAAAAGTCCTCGGGAGATCCCCCCCAGCCAAATTTGCCCAAATGGTGGTGGAAGCGACGTTCCATCTGATGGGCGACGGATCATCTTCACCCGTCGCATGATTGCGGAAAGATTTCTTGCGCGCCTCGTCCCGCTGCTCCTCGGCGTGATGTCCGGCCTGCCGTGGACCAATCTGTATGGCCAGGCCCCGGGCATCAACAGTTGCCGATGGATCGACAGCACCCTCCGGATCGTGCGCTTTAGCCAGGATCTTTCTCCGGGAGAGAAGGATCTGTTGGCCGAGCGGGCAGGCCAGGTCGCGCTACTGCATAAGGATTATTGCAGGTTTGCCATGTCTTGTATCACGCGGGCACCCGCGCTAGACGATATCGGTGAAGCGGATATCGCTCTTCATCAGCTTCTCCAGGCCCATGAGGTTTTGGTCTCGAATGAATGCGACAGCCAGGCGTACATCCAGCTTCTCGCCAACCTGTCCCGAACGTATTTGACCCTTCAGGAATTCGCCAGGGTCGATTCAGTCGCCCGCATTGTGCTCGATACCTGGAATCCGGCCAGGGGAGACAAGCACACGCGATTCGCAGTACTCAATAATGCTGGATTTAGCCAGGCATCTCAGGGCAACTATGAGCAGGCCAGGGCCTTTTTCCGGCAGATCTATGCGGAAGGCGAAAGGGATCGGGATACGTTTTGGATCCAGCAAAGCCTAGGGAACCTCGCGGCCGTGATGGGAGATGCCACTCAATTAGATAGTGTCCGGCATTACCTGGACATGGCCAAGCAGTATGTCGATCCCACTCGAAACTTCGATGATTACCTGAGTTGGTTGGTCAACCGAGCCAATCTGGATCGGGAGCTGAGACGGTTCCGGTCAGCCGAGGCGAGGCTCGATACGGCGATGGCCATGGCTTTTCGGCTGTCGAGCCTGGAATCCCGGGCGAACATTCACTGGGCGCGTTCCTATTTGTATCGCGATATGGGACGACATGCCCTGGCGTATGCGGCGCTGGACAGCTTTGTCGAGTTGAACGATCGCATCATCAACGAAGAACGGGTGCGCGCCGTTGCGGAGATGAGCGAGCGGTTCGAGTCCGAGCGCAAGGCCCGACAGATCCAGCAGCTTGAGCTCGAGAAACTCGACGCCACGGTCGATCGACAGCGGGCCCGGTTTTCGCGCAATGCCTCGATCCTGGCAGCGGTGATCATCCTGGGTTTCGCCGGCGGGTTGTGGAGCCGCCTGCGATTCGTGCGGCAGTCGCGCGCCGCCATCCAGAGGCAGATGGAAGTGGCGGACGGCCTGCTCCTCAATATCCTCCCGGCCAGCGTAGCCGGTGAGCTGAAATCAAAAGGCGCTGCGCGCGCTCGTCAGTATCCGCAGGCCACCATCCTGTTCTCCGACTTCCAGGATTTCACGTTCATCTCTTCCCGCATGGATCCCGAGCGGCTGGTCAGCGAGGTCAATACGTATTTCAAGGCATTTGATGCCATCACGCGCCACTACGGGTTGGAGAAGATCAAGACCATCGGCGACGCCTACATGGCGGCTGCGGGGTTGGAGGAGATCTCCCACGCGACGGCCGCCGACGCGGTCCGGGCAGCGCTGGCCATGCAGGCGTATGTCGCATACCGTGCGGAGGAGATGCGCCGCCAGGGATTGCCCGTCTTCGAGATGCGATTGGGACTGCATTCCGGTCCCGTGATCGCGGGCGTGGTCGGCG
>CAYMLN010000512.1:0-2483 GCA_964391045.1 uncultured Saprospiraceae bacterium | reverse complement strand
GGACAAGGCCCTGCAAAATCAGTTCTTCATCGACGAGGTCTTGCCCACCGCACCGATGGAGCTTTTCGACGATGCCGCGGCCATCCGCCGTGCGGTGGACACGGGATTCCTCGTCCTTCCCTTTGTGCAGAAGCTCCGCTCCGGCGGCTACGACGGACGCGGCGTGCAGGTCGTACGCGAAACTAACGACCTGGCCCAGTTGCTCGACGGCCCGTCGCTCGTCGAACCCCTCGTGGAGATCGAAGCCGAGGTCTCTGTGATCGCCGCGCGCAACCTCAACGGCGAGATCAAGACGTTTCCGCCCGTCGCCATGGCGTTCCATCCGGAAGCCAATCTCGTCGAATACCTCTATTGCCCGAGCGGACTCGGACCCGCACTCGAACTCGAAGCCACGCAGATCGCCCAGGCTACGATCGAGGCCTTCGACATCTGCGGCCTTCTCGCCGTGGAGATGTTCCTCACGACTGACGGCAGTTGGCTGATCAACGAAGTCGCGCCTCGTCCGCACAACAGCGGGCATCATACGATCGAGTGCTGCAACATCAGCCAGTTCCAGCAACATCTCCTCTCCATCTGCAATCTCCCGTTGATCGACCCGCAGCTCACCCTGCCGGCGGTGATGGTCAACGTGCTCGGCGAAGAAGGCTACGCGGGTGCGCCCAAGTATATCGGCGTCGAACAGGCGTTACGGCTGGGATCTGTTTACGTGCACTTGTACGGAAAGCAAGAGACCCGCCCCTTCCGCAAGATGGGCCACATCACGGTGGCCAACCGGAGCATCAACCGGGCGATCCGCACGGCGAACTTCATCAAGGAACACATCAAGGTGATCGCATGAGCCAACCAATCGTCAGCATCGTCATGGGGTCGGACTCCGACATGCCCGTCATGCAGCAGGCGGCAGAGATGCTCAAGCAATTCGGCATCCCCTACGAGATCGATATCGTGTCCGCCCATCGGACGCCTGAGAAGATGGTGGCCTTTGCCAAGGCCGCCCATACCCGCGGCATCCGCGTGATCATCGCGGGCGCCGGGGGCGCCGCCCACCTGCCCGGCATGATCGCGAGCCTCTCGCCGCTGCCGGTCATCGGTGTCCCGGTGAAGAGTTCCAATTCGATCGACGGATGGGACTCCGTACTGTCCATCCTCCAGATGCCGGGCGGCGTGCCCGTCGCGACGGTGGCGCTCAACGGCGCCAAGAACGCGGGCATCCTGGCCGCCCAGATCATCGGCTCGGCCGATGCGGACGTGCGCGATCGCATCGAGGCCTACAAGGCGAAAATGCGCGAGGACGTCGAGCGGAAATCCGCCGATCTCAAGGACTGATTGATTCCCTTTTAATCCAGTTTAATCCCGCTTGTCCGCAAGGAGATAAAGGACGGCCATGCGCACGGCGACGCCGTTCTCCACCTGCTGGAGGATGATCGAGTGCTCGGAATCCGCGCAATCGCTGGTGATCTCCACGCCGCGGTTGATCGGCCCCGGATGCATGATGACGATCGGCTTGTCGAGCGAATCGAGCAGCGGCTTATTGATCCCGTAGTACATGGCGTATTCCCGGAGGCTCGGGAAATACTTCGTCTGCTGGCGCTCGAGCTGGATGCGGAGGACGTTGGCCACGTCGCACCACTGCAGCGCCTTGCGCAGGTCGTGTTCGACCTTGACGCCCAGCGACTCGATATGCCGCGGCATGAGCGTCGGCGGACCGCAGAGCTTCACTTCCGCGCCGAGCTTGCGGAGGCAGTAGATATTGCTCAACGCGACGCGGCTGTGCTTGATATCGCCGACGATGACCACTTTCTTCCCGCTGACGCTGCCGAGCCGCTCGCGGATGGAATACGCGTCGAGCAGGCCCTGGGTCGGATGCTCGTGCGTGCCGTCGCCCGCGTTGACGATGTTGGCCTGGATGTGCCGGGCGAGGAACATATGGGCGCCGGGCGCGGGATGCCGCATGACGACCATGTCCACTTTCATGGACAGGATGTTATTGACCGTATCGAGGAGGGTTTCCCCCTTGCTGACCGACGAGGAACTCGCGCTGAAATTGATCGTATCGGCGCTGAGCCGTTTTTCGGCGAGTTCGAAGGAGATGCGGGTGCGCGTCGAATTCTCGAAGAAGAGATTGGCGACCGTGACGTCCCGCAGGGAGGGCACCTTCTTGATGGGCCGGCTGATCACCTCCTTAAACTGGTCGGTGGTATCGAAGATCAGGTCGATGTCGTCGCGGGTGATGTACTTGATCCCCAGCAGGTGCCTCGTGCTCAGTTGTGCGTTGCCCATCGTCACTTCGCTTCTTCTTTGCTGCCGAAAATCCGGACCCGGCCGCCGCCGTCCGCCTGCCAGTCGACTTTTACATAGGCCTGGTCGAGCGCATCGACGACCATGCCGGCGTAGTCGGTCTGGATGGGCAGGTCGCGGTTGAACCGCCGGTCGATGAGGACGAGCAGCTCGATCTTTTCCGGGCGTCCGAAATGCTGGATGGC
>CAYMLN010000511.1:0-2488 GCA_964391045.1 uncultured Saprospiraceae bacterium | reverse complement strand
ACATCC
This sequence comes from uncultured Saprospiraceae bacterium, assembly GCA_964391045.1. Classification (GTDB taxonomy): domain Bacteria; phylum Bacteroidota; class Bacteroidia; order Chitinophagales; family Saprospiraceae; genus Opimibacter. The sequence goes on along the minus strand of CAYMLN010000511.1, from coordinate 2,482 downwards.
TCTTCCGCGGCTTCGGCGGCCAAAGGGGGCGTGCGCCGCGATCGATGTATCTGTGGTGAAAAAAAGGAGAAACCTGGAACATGGATCCTTCTCTCCGGAAAAGCGTACATTCCGTAACCGCAGCCCACACCACATATGCACAAGATCGACGACCTCCTCCGCGGAGAGATCGAATCCGGCAGCACGCCGGGTCTCCAGTATTACTTCTTCGACGCCAACACCATTCTGCATCGATGCAGCGCGGGCCTGGCCAGTGTGGAGGCGGGAAGGCCGATCGACGAGGTGACCTCCTTCCATGGGTACTCCGTCACGAAGACGTTTACCGCGGTAGCGGTGCTCCAACTGGCCGAACGGGGCCTGCTCGACATCGACCAACCGGCGATCCGGTATTACCCGAACTTTCCTTACGGCAACGACATCACCGTTCGACAGTTGCTCGGCCATACGGCTGGGGTTCCCAATCCTATCCCGCTACGGTGGATTCACCTGGCCAATGAGCATGAGGGTTTTGACGATAAGTCGTTTTTCGATAACGTGTTTGCTGCCAATCCGAAGCTCAAGGGCAAACCGGGCGCCAAATTCAGTTACACGAACCTGGGCTACATCCTGCTCGGACGGATCATCGAACAGGTCAGCGGGCAGGCTTATACTGCGTATATCCGTGAGCATATCCTTGGCCAACTCGGGTCGGAGGCTCGCAACATCGGCTTCGCGATACCGGATCCGACGCAACACGCGACAGGCTATCACCGGACGTCAAGTTTCAGCTATCTCATCCTGGGCATGCTGATGGACAAATCGACGTACATGGGTGAAGCGGAAGGCCGCTGGCGACCTTTTCATCCCTTCTACGTCAACGGGGCCGCGTACGGCGGTCTCGTCGGCCGGCCGATAGCCTTCGTCCGCTACATCCAGGCCCTTTTGCAGGAAGATGGACCGCTTCTTTCCGCCCCCTATCGGGCATTGCTCTTTGACGAACAACGCACGACAAATGGCAAGCCGACGGGCATGGCCCTGTCGTGGTACAAAGGCGTCGTTGACGGGCATACCTACTACTGCCATGCCGGCGGTGGCGGCGGATATTATTGCGAGATCCGCATATATCCGGACAACGGTGTGGGGAGTGTGGTCTTCATGAACCGGACAGGGATGACGGATGAGCGGTTTTTGAACAAGCCTGACCAGGTGTACTTTAAGGGTGGGTGATCTCGATTGGCCATTTCCCGCGTTATTTCACAGACAATTGAATGTATCTCATTTGCTGGTGAATCTCCAATTCGCGCAGTGCCGCAGGGACGCAGTTCTTTGGCTTTCCTGATACAAAGGGAGTCTTTCTTCATGTAAGGCTTGGCCATTATCTGCGAATATCTGTGGGGCAATCTGTGGTACCTGTGGTGAAATAATTCTCACTTTCTCACTCTCTCACTTTCTCACTCTCTCACTTTCTCACTCTCTCACTTTCTCACTGTCTATTATCTTTGCCCCGCATCCAGAGTCCGACCCGCTTCGGCGCGGCGGACGGCAACCGACCCGGTGAACGGCACGGTGCCAGATTGATGCGGGCCAAGGGTCAAATCGCGTTCACAACCCCTCACGGTTTGCCTTACCCGTTTATCGATCGCGGATGCCGCGGCCCGGGGCCTTTGCCTGCGGTCCAACGTGACGACAGACTATGAGCTCAAGAACAGCACTCCTGCGCCAGGCGGCGGCCGAACGCATCCTCGTCCTCGACGGCGCGATGGGCACGATGCTGCAGCGCCACCAACTTGGCGAGGCGGATTACCGCGGCACGCATTTCGCCGACTGGCCGAAGGACCTGAAGGGAAATCACGACCTTCTCAACCTCACCCGGCCCGACGTGGTCAGCGGGGTGCACCGCGCCTACTTCGACGCCGGCGCAGACATCGTTGAGACCAATACGTTCAACGCCAACGCGATCTCGCAGGCGGACTACGGCACCGAGGCCTATGTGTACGAGATCAACCTCGCCGCGGCACGGCTGGCCCGGCAGGTCGCGGATGAGTGCACGCGTAACGACCCGGGCCGCACGCGCTTCGTCGCCGGATCGATCGGGCCGACCAACCGCACCGCATCGCTCTCGCCCGATGTCAACCGGCCAGGGTATCGCGCGGTGACGTTCGACGAACTGGCCGACGCGTATCGCGAGCAGGCCCGCGGACTGATCGACGGCGGCGCGGACCTGCTGCTCATCGAGACGGTGTTCGACACACTTAACTGCAAGGCTGCCTTATTTGGCATCACATCACTCATCGAGGAGACCGGCGCCGACGTACTCATCGGGGTGTCCGGTACGATCACGGATGCGAGCGGCCGCACGCTCTCTGGCCAGACGATCGAAGCGTTCTGGATCTCGATCATGCACGCGCCGCTGTTCTGCGTGGGCATCAACTGTTCGCTCGGCGCGGCAGAGATGCGCCCGTATGTCGAGGCGCTGAGCGCCATCGCCCACGTGCCGACCATT
>CAYMLN010000510.1:0-2490 GCA_964391045.1 uncultured Saprospiraceae bacterium | reverse complement strand
TTCGAGGTTGAGCATGTCCTCCGGTTCCATCCGGCCCAGCCGGGTCTTGGATAACGTCTCCGCCACGATGTCGACCGCGTAGGTGCCCGCTGCCGGATCGACATCCACGACGGTCAGGCATGCGCCGTCGTGGGCGACACTTTGGTCGATGGTCAACTCCCCGGCGAGCGGAGAAGCGATCGTCATGCGAAGGTTCGATCCCGAGGCGGATATCGACGCGATGCGGCCCGTGGCCTTGATGATCCCGGAAAACATGGATAGAGGGTTAGTGCAAGGAAGAGGTCATTGCCCGCGGATCAATTCAATGAAGCCGGTCAGCGTGGTCGGGAAGGACCCGGAGGGCTCGAACACGTCGCAGGTGTAATAGTACACGCCGTCAGAAACATCCTTTCCGCCCGTGTTCCGGCCGTCCCACTGGATCATCGGATCGGTCGTCGAGAAGATGACCTGGCCCCAGCGGTTGAAGACCTTGAAATCGACCCGGTCGATAAAGCGTGCGCTGATCGGCTTGAAGATGTCGTTGCGGCCGTCGCCGTTGGGCGTGAAGGCATTGGGCAGTTCGTAAAGCGGACAGTTTTCCACGCACTTTGGGGCTGCGTAAGCGCTTTGGTTGCCCAGGGCATCCACGGCGACGATGGTATAGCATCCGGCGAGGGTCTCCCCGGGCGCGTGTGAGAACGTCGTCTCCGCGGCGTCAGGGCGGCCGATCTCCACCCACGCCGAGCCGGGCTGCGAGGCGTAGTAGAGGATGTAAAAGTCGATGTCTTCGGGTCCGCAAGCCGGTTGCCACGTGATCATATTGCTCAGGACATCGCCCGGCGGTGGCTCGTCCGTGCCCTCGCAGCCGTTGGTCACGCTGAGCAGCGGCGCACACGGGCCAATGTTGTCCACCGGTGTGCCGCAGGCGACCTGGCTCTCGTTGATGAGCGGGCTGGGGATGTTTAGCAGACCGTAGTCGCCCAAGGCAATAATGCGGTAGCAATATTCGACGCCGTTGATCAGGTCTTCGTCATCCAGGTACTCGGGCTCCGCCGTCGACGCGATCTGCTCGAACGCGCCGCCTGCCGTGCTGCGCCATACCTCGAATGCGAAATTGTCCCAGGGGGTATCCTCCTGCCAGCGCAGGCGGTTCACTTCGTCGGAGGGTTCGACCGAGAGGAATACGGTAGAGGCCTGTGGGGCGGCACCGTAGGGCGTAGGCGATACACCGGTATACAGGTCGAGCCGGAAGCGGTGTCCTTTCGTCCGTGTGTCGACATTCGTCACCTCGAATGCATCGGCGGTGAGGCCGCCCAGCGTCGGGCTCGTGAATTCCGCACCGGGCACTGGCGAAAAGGCCGTGCCCATGACGTCATCCGCCCGGTGTAAGACGTATTTGTAGGGCCCGGGAAAGGCGATCGTATCCAGCACTGCGGGATCGGGGCCCGTCCATTCGACGGCAATGGTCCCGTTGGCGGCATCCGTCACGCCGATCGAGGCCTTCGTAATGAGCGGCAGGTCGGCCCGCGTGCGAATGCATACCTCGGCGGAGGGTACGCCCACCACGCGTTGATACGGCTGGCCGCTGGGCGTCGTCCGGGCGAATTCGGCCATGATGCGGTAACAGTAATTGCCCTCGTCGATCGGGTCCTTGTCGATGTAGGCATAACGGCTGCCCGACGTTCCTTTCCAGTTGGCCACGATGCGCGTGTAACCGCGGCCGTCAAGACCGGTTTCGCAGGTGTCTGGCATGAATTGATTGCTCCCCTTGCGCCGCCATACGGAGAAGCCCTTGAAGTAATCGCCGGTCGTGACCTCGCAACTGTAGGGCAGCGCCCAGGTCACCTCCAGTCCTTCGTCTACCGAGCGCACGGCCGGGAACTCGGGCGGCGGCCCGATGACGGTAATGCGGATGGCATGCAGGTCGACTAGGCCTGTCGTGTCCTGGAAGTTGTCCGTCGCCTTGACGATGATCGTGTACGGTTGTTCGCGAACCTCATCGCATCCGGGCGTCCACACGACACGGGCGGTGAAGGGCGGCACCTGGAAGCCTGAGGGGCCGATAAGCTGGGCAGGGTCTGTCGGGTCGAGGAATGGCGCGCCGGACGCCGTGAGGGCCACTCGCTGTCCCGGATCGGGATCGGAGACGCTGACGAGGATGTCGACGGTCTCCCCGGCCTGGACACATACCTCGTCGATCGCGGTGACCTCCGGCGGGAGGTTCATGCAGGTCAGTACGAGGATCTGCATGTCCCGGATAAACGAGCTGATGAGCGCACCGTTGCGGTATTCGTTGATGCGGAAGGCGATGTTGTATTCACCGGCGATCTTGGGGGCGTCCCAGACAATGTCGCCGGTGAACGGATCAAGGGTCATGACGTTGTCAGGGCCCGGGGCGATCTGGTCCGGATACGTGTAATTGGGCACCTGGAGGCCGCTGTCCTGCATCGGCACGATAAACTCGAAGGACAGGCTGTCGCCATCCGGGTCGTAGGCGTTGGGATTGTGGAT
>CAYMLN010000509.1:0-2490 GCA_964391045.1 uncultured Saprospiraceae bacterium | reverse complement strand
CGTGCGAATGTCGCCATGTACTGGTTCGTCATGGGAGATGCCGCCAGGACCTGCAGGAATGCCCCGCGATCCCCGGGAAGCCATGTCGCAAAATCGGTCGCCAGGTGAGCCGGCATGGTCGAGTAGAAATATGCCTGGATGAGCGCCTTCCCCAGGTCGCAGCCGCTGCCCTCGTCCCCCAGGATGTACCCGAGTGATTGGGCTTGCCGCCTGATCTCCCGGCCATCGAATACGGCCGCATGGCTGCCGGTGCCGAGAATGGCCGCGGTACCCGGCGTATGACCACACGCAGCCCTCGCCGCGCCAAGCAGGTCGGAATGCACATGGATGACCGCCGAGGGAAAGTACGTAGATAGCAGCGCGGCGACATGTTGCGCCTGCGGCAGGCCGGCGATCCCTGCGCCGTAGTACCACAGCTCGCCGATATCGGCAGGGTGGAGCGCCGCGGCCAGGTCGTCCAGCATCCGCCGGCCGGCAATGTCGCCCTGTTGCAATGGATTGTAGCCAGACAGGGTGATCGCGGCAGGATGGCTGCCGCTCCGCCAGGTGGACTTGGTGGAACCGATATCGCCGATGAGCAGGTGCCGGGTCATGTGTTTTGGCGAAGTTCAGCAACCTGCGCCGCTCCTTCGTCGACTTTACGCCGGATTTTCAACCGATACCGTATTTTTGATTTTCACGCATCGCAAAAACCACACCTATGCTGATCATCGTCATTGTCATCCTGGTCGTCCTGGCCTTGGTTGCCGTCAGTTCGTACAATAAGCTCGTCCGTATGCGCAACGGCGCGGAAGAGGCGTTCAAGTCGATCGATGTCTTCCTGAAGCAGCGCTACGACCTCATCCCCAACCTCGTGAACACGATCAAGGGATATACGAAGCACGAGAGCGGCACGCTGGAGAATATCGTGAAGTTGCGCAGCCAGGCCATGCAGGCCGGCGGCCATGACGGCGGTGCCGCGGAAAGCGCCCTGTCCGCCGGGCTCAAGTCGGTCTTCGCCCTGGCGGAGAACTATCCGGACCTGAAGGCCAATACGGAGTTCCAGAAATTGCAGGACACGCTCACCAACCTCGAGGAAGGTATCCAGCGCGCCCGCCGCTACTACAACGCGTCGGCACGCGACCTCAACAATGCCGTCGAGACGTTCCCGAGCAATCTCTTCGCCAATGCCTTCGGCTTCCAGCGCATGGGCTATTTCGAAGTGGACGAGGCCGAGACAAAGAACGTCAACGTCCAGTTCTGACATGACCATCCGCGGGCTGTTCGCCCTTCTCCTGCTGGCGCTGTCAGGGCCCCCGGCCCTGGCCGAGTATTTCACGATCCGCCAATACGATGTCAACGTCCGCATCACGGAGGAGGGATATGCGGATTTCGAAGAGATCCTCCGGGTTGAGTTCACGCAGCCGCGCCACGGCATCTTCCGCTTTGTCCCCTACCGGGACGATATCGGCGGCAAGCGCGTCGACCGGTTCTTCGAGGATATCAACGTCGAGGGCTACAAGTTCACCACCTTCAAGGAGAACCTCAATGTCGTGTTCAAGATCGGCGATGCGAATACCTACGTTGACGGGGTGCAGACCTACCGCATCACGTACCGGGTGATCAACCCGCTCAATTTCTTCGAGCAGAACATCGAGTTATACTGGGATCTCATCGGCACCTCGTGGGAAGTGCCGATCGACCGGATCAACTTTTCGATAACCTTTCCGGACCGGGTCATCCTGACGCGCGACGATGTGCGATGCTTCACCGGCGCCGCCGGCCAGGCCGGCCAGGACGTGACGTTCAACGTGCGTCCCAACGGCGTCAGCGGCCAGACGACGCGCGCTTTCGGTTACGGCGAGGGCATGACCGTGGCGGTCAACCTGGACAAAGGCGCCTTCAAGCCCATGTCGGGATGGCGCTGGTTCCTCAAGCGACACAGCCTCCTGTTGGCCCCCTTGGCTTTCCTGCTGGCCGGCTTTTACGCCTTGTTCCAGGCGCGCAACCGGCGGCTGACGATCATGACGGAGTACTTCCCGCCCGAAGGGATCTCCCCGGCCATTGCCGGCGGCTTCGTCGATCACAGCGTGGACAGCAACGATGTGCTCAGCCTGATCCCGCATCTCGCCAACAAGGGCTACCTGCGGTTTGAGGTCGAGGAAGGTAAAGGCCTCTTCGCCAAGGATAAGGTCACGTTCGTTCGCCTCAAGGAAGCGGGCGAGGACCTGCTGCCGTTCGAGAACCATTTCTTCAATGCGCTCTTCAGCTACGGCGACCGCGTGCAGCTCGACAGCCTGAAGAACAAATTCTACGTGCATCTCGGCGCCGTACAGGCCTCCGTCAAGGGATGGATCCATAACCAGGGCTGGTATGAGACCGGCCAGAAGAAGCTTGCCGCCTTCGTCGGCTTCGCCGGCGTCATCGCGCTCGGCTGGGGTATCTATGCCCTGGTCGCCCGCCAGAACACGGATGGATTTGCCCTGATCGGTACCGGGCTCGTCATGTTCT
>CAYMLN010000508.1:1238-2494 GCA_964391045.1 uncultured Saprospiraceae bacterium | reverse complement strand
GAGCGGTCGAGGACGTCCGTGATCGACGCCAGGTTGTGGATGAGGTTACTGAGGTCCTGGTAAGTCTTCGCGATTTCGTTCTTCGCGTCGGGCGAGGTGAGGGAGTCGCCCACGCTCCGGATGACATCGCCGATATTGGTCTTGATCTCATCGAGCGTGCCGCCTTCTTCCTTGTCCAGGAAGGAATCGAGGACGCCGCGGATGCGGCCTTTCAGGAAGTCGCCGGACTCGGCGCAATCATCTCCGCTGCAGGGGTTGTCGAACTTGATGTCGATCGCCTTGCCGCCCATCAGTCCGGTAGCCACGATCACGGCCTCGGCATCCTTCGGGATACGAATGTGCCGGTCGATCGTCAGGGTGGCGATGATGGTCTTCATGTCGTCGTCCAGCTCGAGCTTGGAGACCGTCCCGATGTTCATCCCCCGGATCATCACAGCCGAGGTCGACGCGAGTTGGTCGATGTTTTCGTACCGGACGTAATAGTTGCTGGCCGACTGGATGATGTTCCGGCCGCGGAGGAACTGGTAGCCCCACACCGAGGCGGCGATGACGATCACGGCCAGGAGGCCGATCTTGATTTCGTTGGAAATTTTCACTAAGCGCAGTTTTCACGGCCGCCTCCAGGCGGCAGGCCGGAAAGACAAAGGTACACGCTCCGCGCGAAGGACGGCGGGCCGGTTCGACGGAATCAGGCCCGCAGCCGCTGGCCGCCCTTGTACGCGACGATAAACGCCCCGTCGAAGCCGTTGGCTTTCAGGGCCGACAAGCGTTGCCGGGCCGCGTCCTGGGAGGTGAAAAGGCCGACGAGGAACTTGAACATGGTCCCTTCTTGTACGACCTCGAGGTCTTCCAGGGACTTGAGCCGAGGTTCGATCTCGGACCGGGACGAAGCCGCCACCTGAACGCGATACACGACCTGGTCGTCGCCTGCCTGGGCGCGTGAAGGGGTTTCAGCCGGCGCTGCTTTTGACGGTCCGTCCGTCGCCTGGACGACGGGCTCGCCGAGGCTTTTTTCCATATCCACCTTATACTGCGTAAAAGCCTTGCGCATGGCCAGCGCCACTTCCCGCTGGTTGTCCTTGCTCATCAGGTATTGCTCATCGAGGTCTGCGCTGAGGAAGCCCGTTTCGACAAGCACGCTCGGCATGGCGGTTTCCCGCAGGACGAGAAAGCCCGCCTGCTTGACTCCCCGGCTAGGAATGCGACCGTTTTTCTTGAAGTTCGTCTCAATATGGGTCGCGATCCGGATGCTTTGC
>CAYMLN010000508.1:490-1228 GCA_964391045.1 uncultured Saprospiraceae bacterium | reverse complement strand
GCTTTGCTCGAGGTACGCATTTTGGAACATCGAGAGGATGATATGCCCTTCGGGGGAGTTCGGGTCGAAGCCCTCGTAGGTACGCTCGTAATCGTCCTCCATGAGGATCGCCGCGTTTTCCCGCTTCGCGACCTCCAGGTTGTCTTCCGCGCGGTGCAGGCCGAGGACGTAGGTCTCCGAGCCGCTCGCCCGGTTACGGATCCCGATGTAGTTGCAGTGGATGGAGATAAACAGGTCCGCCTTGTTCCGGTTGGCGATGGCCGCGCGCTCGTTGAGCGGGATGAAGACATCCTTGTCGCGGGTGTAGATGACCTCGACGTCGGGATGCGTGGCCTTGATCTGGCGACCCAGCTCGAGGCCGATGGCCAGGGCGATCTCCTTCTCCCGGCTGTTGTGCCCGTTACATCCGGGATCCTTGCCGCCATGCCCGGGATCGATGACGATCTTGTTGATCCTGAAGTCTTTCTGGGCGCCGGCGGGCAGTTGAAACCCTAAAAGCAGGGCCCAAAACGTTATCCCCATGGACAGGACACGGTTACGGGTCGTTTTAGCGACGGGGCAAACTTTCATACCTTTGACCAGACTGTTTGTATTAGCAAAAGTAATAATATGTAATCAAATGCGAAGACGGAATTTATTCCCGTTTCCGGGGCATGGAATCCGTTTTCGTCAAGTCTCATAACGCCGACGCATACGTGTTTCGTTTCCTTGCCCGACGCCGGTCGACCGGATGGCCAG
>CAYMLN010000508.1:0-480 GCA_964391045.1 uncultured Saprospiraceae bacterium | reverse complement strand
CCTGGCATTCCTTTGCCTGTTGGGCTGGTCGGCGCTTGGGGCCCAGGTGACTGAACCGGAACAGCCGGCCGAGAAGCCGCTCCAGCAGCGCATGCAGGAGCAGTCGGACTCCCTGCTACAGCGGATCATCGTCACGGACAGCCTGCCTAAGCCGGTCCTGTTCACGGAGTTCATCGTGCCCATGTCGAAGGACAGCCTCGACGCCCCGGTCGAGTACGGCTCCGTGGATTCGAATTACTTCGACAACGAAAAGCGGCAGGTCCACCTCTTCGGCAAGGCGTATGTGCGCTACCAGGACCTTTCCCTGACGGCCGCGTACATCATCGTCGACCTGGACAGCAGCATCGCCACGGCGCAGTGGCTGCCCGACAGCATCGGCCAGCCTGCCGGACTGCCTGAGTTCAAGATGGGGGAGGAGGCCTTCACGGCGAAGAAGATGCGCTACAATTTCCGGCAGCGCCGGGGCATCATCTACGAGGC
>CAYMLN010000507.1:0-2499 GCA_964391045.1 uncultured Saprospiraceae bacterium | reverse complement strand
CATGGAAGCGGCTATCCGGATGGCGACTGGCCAACAGCAGTGAATCCACTTACCGATCATCAATCCTTCCAAACGACCAGGTTGAGGAGGGCCCGGCTGCTTCACATCCGCGTTGAGGCAAGTCGGCAGCGGTCGGCTGGTCATGTTCCGCATTACATCATGATGAGTTCGCCTGTCCCAATTCCCTATCTTGGCCAAATCGAATGATTACCATCATGCGCCTGACCACGTATCGTACATTCCTCCTGACAGGATTTCTAAATCTGTTATTGCTCGGCCTTGCCAATGGACAAGCCGTACCTGTGTTCGCCGACGGCGAAGCACAGGTCGTCCCGGCTTTCAACGATCCCAAGCAATGGATCCGACACGACCTGTGGGTCGAGACCGAATTCGACACCGACGGCGACGGCCGGAAAGACCGAATGCACGTCGATGTCACGCGTCCGCCGCAGACGGAAACGGAGGGGCTGAAGCTTCCCGTAGTGTATGCGACGAGCCCCTACTATGCCGGCGTGGCCGAATTCGTACCGGGGCTCTTCTGGGATGTGCGCCACGAACTCGGCGAAGCCGGACCGCCGCGCCTGCACCCCGAGGTAAAACGCACCGGCGAGCGCCCCGTCATCTCCGACGACGAGGTCGAGCAGTGGGTCCCGCGCGGGTATATCGTCGTTCACTCCTCGTCGCCTGGCACAGGATTGTCGCAAGGCGCACCGACGGTCGGCGGCGACAACGAGTCGCTGGCCCCGAAGGCCGTCATCGAATGGCTCACGGGCAAGGATAACGGGTACACCACGCCGGATGGTAACGAAAAGGTCATGGCCTATTGGTCGACCGGCAAGGTCGGCATGACGGGCACGTCGTACAACGGCACACTGCCGATCGCAGCCGCAACGACGGGCGTCAAGGGCCTCGAAGCCATCATCCCCATCGCGCCCAACACCTCCTATTACCATTACTACCGCTCAAACGGTCTCGTGCGTTCGCCCGGCGGCTATGTCGGCGAAGACATTGACGCGCTGTACGACTTCATCCACAGCGGGGACGAGTCGAAGCGGGCCTACAACAACCGCACGGTACGCGATACGGAGATGGCCAATGGCATGGATCGCATCACGGGCGACTACAATGACTTCTGGGCCGGCCGCGATTACCTCAACGACATGGCGCCGTTCCGCGCCGCACTGCTGATGTCGCACGGGTTCAACGACTGGAACGTGATGCCGGAGCACAGTTATCGCATCTACGATGCCGCCCGGAAGATGGGCGTGCCCGCGATGATCTATTACCACCAGAACGGCCATGGCGGCCCGCCGCCGTTCAGCCTGATGAACAAATGGTTTACCCGCTACCTGCACGGGGTTGAGAACGGCGTGGAGAACGAGCCCCGGGCCTGGATCGTTCGGGAGAAAGACGATCGCAATAAACCGACCGCGTATCCGGACTATCCGCATCCGGATGCGGCGGATGTTGCGCTCTATCCGGCAGCCGGTGCGCCCGCCGCTGGCGCACTGCAATTGACCAGGCCTGCGTCAAGCCAACAAGAGACCTTCACCGACAACTTCTCATTTTCCGGCAGTGCACTGGCCCAGGCGGAATACACGGATCACCGGTTGCTCTATCTCCTGCCTGAATTGAACGCGCCGCTGCACATCTCCGGAACGCCGAGCGTGACCATCCGACTCGCTGTCGACAAGCCGGCCGCCAACCTCTCCGTGTGGCTGGTCTCCCTGCCCTGGCAGGAGGGGCGCAACGCGCGGATCACGGACAACATCATCACGCGCGGCTGGGCCGACCCGCAAAATCACGCATCGCTCCGGGAAAGCGAACCGCTTGAGCCCGGGAAGTACTACAACGTCACCTTCGACCTGCAGCCCGACGACCAGGTCATCGCGGCGGGCGAGCAGCTCGGGCTGATGATCTTCTCGTCGGACCGGGAATTCACGCTCAGGCCGGATCCGGGGACGCGGATTACGGTGGACCTGGCAGGCACGATGCTGCACTTGCCGGTCGTCGGCGGCCAGGCGGCACTTGAAGCCGCGATTCGCTAGCCCATGAAGGTGTGAGGTCCAGGCCGGTACCGGCCTGAAACTTCATGAGATACGATTAACCGCGTGGAAAGACCTTGTTCAGCGCTTCCACTTTGGAATGGACCTGCAGGGTCTGGTAGATCTTCCGCAGGTAGGTTCGAACCGTTTCGATACTGATGAACAATTTGTCTGCAATCTCCTGGTAGGAATACCCCTTGGCCAGGGCGTGAAGGATCTCTTGTTCGCGTGAGGTGAACTGGGCCATCAGGTCCGCCGGCTGCTGCAGCTGGCCGAAGGAGGCTACGACCATGCGGGCGATCTCCGGACTCATGGGCGAACCGCCGCGATGAATGTCACGGATCGCCTGTGCGATCTCGTCGGGCGTCGACGTCTTGAGGATATACCCCGTCGCACCCGCCTTGAGCGCATCGAAGGTTCGCTCGGCGTCGTTGTGCGATGTACACATCAGATA
>CAYMLN010000506.1:0-2504 GCA_964391045.1 uncultured Saprospiraceae bacterium | reverse complement strand
TTTTTTCTCCCGCAGATCACGCTGATTGTCGCAGAATGCAGGAAGTGGAATTTGGGGAGGGCCCCAAACACGGGTATGGATCCCAAAAGGGTGTGTTTCCGTTACTTGGCGCCGAGTTCTTGAAGGGCATCCTGGGCCTGGCCGTAGTCCGGATCGAGGCGCAGGGACTGCTCATAGGCCGCCTTGGCGCCATCCGTGTTGCCACGCGATTGCAGGACACGCCCCTTGTAGAACCAGCCGGCCGCGTTGGCCGGGTCGATCCCGTTGAGGATGTTGACCTCGCGTTCGGCGGCGTCGAGGCTGTCGAGATAGAGGTACAGGATGGTCGAATTCAGGTAAGCTTCCGGGTATTGCGCATCCAGGGTGTGGATGTGCTTGTAGATCTCAAGCGCCTCGGGGATGCGTTCGTTGTTTTGCAAGTAATACGCCTTGGCGTGCCACGCGGAAACGTTCTTCGGGTCGATGCGCGTCGCGTTGTCGAAGTACTGCTCGGCGAGGGGATCCTTCTTGCGGTCCAGCAGGTCGCCGAGGATGACCCAGGCTTCGGTCAGGGCCGGATCCCGCTCGACGGCACTTTGCAGCGCGCCGATGGCCTGCTCGCTCTTGCCCTGGTCCCGGAAGGTAAGGCCGAGCATGAAGAGCGCCTCGGGGTAGCCGGGCCGGATCTCGAGAATATCCTGCAGGGTCTTGTAGGCGGCATCATACTGCTTGAGGATGAGTTGGAACTCGGACAGCTTCAATCGGGTGTTCAGGCTGTCCGGGTAAAGGGCTACGGCGCGTTCCATCGTGCGCAGGGCATTGGCGGACTGGTAGTGGTCCAGGTACACATCGGCCAGCAGGTGATGGGCCCGAAGGTTGTTCGAGTCGAGCTTCATCAGCGTGGCCAGGTCCTGGATCGCCTGGTCATAGGCCTGCCGCTCGTACAACAGCGACGCCCGCTGGTAATACAGCGAAGGATCCTTCGGATTGTCCGCAATGGCCTGGCTGAGGCCGTCGAGCTCCGGATCGCCCGTGCGTCCGACGGCCTCGCCGGATCCGTCGGATGGCTTGCATCCGAACAGCAACGTCAATATCAGCCATGTGCCGGCCAAGCCGGCCAAACGATGGAAAACGGGGTGAGTCGCCAAAGGGTTAGCGTTTGTTTCCGAACAGTGCTTTCAGGCCAAAGTTCGCGATATCATCGATCACGCTGCCATCCCCGTCGGCATCGAGCAATTTCTCGAACATCCCTGTCCCGGGATTTTGTTGGCGCTGTTGCTGCACCGTGCCCGAGAGAAGCTGGCCCAGGCCGTCGCTGCCGAGGCCGTTGCGCCGCTGGAGCATGCCGAGCACGCCCATCACCAGGGGGGCCAGCTTGATCATGAGCTGACCGATCTGGGCGGCGTCAAGACCGCTGGCCTTGCCGACGGCCTGCTGCACTTGCGGTTGTTGACCGCCGAGGATATGGCGGAGAATGCCGGCGCCATTGAGTATGGCGGGATTGTCGGGCTGGCGCTGTCCGCCCAGGAATCCCATGACATCATCGAGGATGCTGCCGTCGTGGGTCTGGCTCAGGGCGCCGAGTAGTGCGCTGGCGCCGTCCGGCTGGGCGGTATTGCGCGAAAGGGCCGTGACGAGCGTGGAGAGGACGCCGTTGATCGCGGATTCGGTTTGTTCCGGGGAATCGGCCCCGATCTCGCGTGTAAGTTGATTGACAAGGTCGCCGTTGATCTGGCCCTGAAGCAGTTGCATGACATCCATGACGGACAATTTTAATGGTTAGAAAACGGTTTTATCTCCCCAAAACAAGCTCGTTCAACTCTCGGGAAACTGTCTTGGCGGATCAAGTTAAGGGTAAAAAAGCGCATGCGGCGGAGCAGGGCAGCCCCTTCATGCGCCCGGTCAGGGCAATTGAGCCCCCACAAATGCCGGCCAAATTGGAACAGTTTTTGATATATTAAGTATTATTATAATGTAATTGGATGTCTGTTTCCTGCTCTTCCAGGCCGCGCGTGCACTACATGGCGGCGATCCTGATGTTGCTCACCCAATTCCTCTCCGCGCAGGACCGGGAGGGCTATATCCGTCAGTACCAGGACATCGCCGTGGCGGAAATGCACCGCACGGGAATCCCCGCAAGCATCAAGCTGGCGCAGGGCATGTTGGAGTCCAATTCCGGCCAAAGCGACCTGGCCCGGCAGGCCAATAATCACTTCGGCATCAAGTGCGGCGGCAACTGGACAGGCGGATCGTATCACAAGGAGGACGATGATTACCGGGATGGCGAACTCATCCCCTCTTGTTTCCGGTCATTCGGCTCCGCCTATGAATGCTTTATCGCGCACTCGGATTTCCTGGCCGATCCGAAGAAGGCGCATCGCTATGGTCCGCTCTTCTCGCTCGACCCGTTGGATTACAAGGCCTGGGCCTATGGCTTGTCGAAGGCCGGCTATGCGACCGACCCCAATTATGCCCAACGGTTGATCCGGATCATCGAACAATACGAACTCTTCCGCTTTGACGAG
>CAYMLN010000505.1:0-2509 GCA_964391045.1 uncultured Saprospiraceae bacterium | reverse complement strand
AACGGATAACGGATAACGGATAACGGATAACGGATAACGGATAACGGATAACGGAGATCTAAAAACTATAAGCTAAAAACTATAAGTTCTGCGGGCTCCGGTGATTGCAAGAAAACCGAAAAGCACTTGGGCACGGATCTCATTAACGGGAAGTATTCCGCGCTCTGCGGCTCTGCGAGAAATGTGAAATTGAATTTGAAGCACCCAGCCCTAAACGTAATAGGGGTTACTTTTCCCGAAATCCGATGAGAACCGTCGAAAGCTGCGAATGACCGCCCCGAAAGAATAACGGACAAGCAGGTATTAATAACCATATATGTAATTATTTATATATATTATACTCTATTTATTAATCATTTAATTGTTAATCAGGGATTTTCCCTCTTGCCGGCGCTTTATCCGGTGGATACCTTTACTAGCGTAACGCGGGCACCCCGTGAATACGCATTGATCCACATCAAAAACGAAACGCCATGCTACGCGCAGCTATCCTCCCGATCCTTGTCCTTCTGATGCTGTCCGCAGCACTGGTCGCCCAGGAAACGCAGATCATCACCACCGGCCCCGGCTATCAGGCGCAGAGCTACTTCCGGCTCTCCGACGGCGAAGAAGAAACCGTCTCCAACTCGGCCTGGGACATCGCCTTTTCCATATACGGCACGGATGATGCAGGCGTATTCATCAATGAGAGCAGCGGATCGTCCATGGGGCAGCCGCAGCCGGTCATTCAACTTTTCCAGGCGCTGACCCTTGAATTCAACGAGGTGCCGGACAGCGTGTTCATCCTCGACTATCCCCTGCTCAACCCGGAGGACAACTGGGCGACGGGCGCGTTCAACACCCTCCGCAATCCGGACAATCCGGATGATCGCGGCTGGGGCCTGTTCAATCCGGCCACCCAGGCCGTTGAAGGCGACATGATCTATGTGGTCAAGTTGCGCAACGGCCAGTTCCGCAAGCTGCAGGTCCAAAGCCTCGCCGGCGGCGTGTATACGTTCCGCTATGCCCGCCTCAACGGCGCGGACGAGGTGACCGTGACGATCGACAAGGCGGACTTTCCGGGCCAGACGCTCGCGTATTACAACCTGACCACGCATGCCGTCGCCGACGTGGAGCCCGACAACGGATTCGACCTGCTCTATTGCCGGTATATCGCGCTCATCCTCAACCCGGGCACCGGGGGGTACGAGCCGTACCAGGTCACCGGTATCCTCTCGGGACTTGGCGTCGAAGTGGCCAAGGCCGACGGCGTTGATCCCGAGACCGTGGACTATGCCGACTGGGCCGACAGCCTGTCGACGCGCCTCGATGTGGTGGGCCACGACTGGAAGGCCTTCTCCGGCAGCGGCTGGGCGCTCGACCCGGACCGCGTCTATTTCGTCCGCACGGCCGACGATCACGTCTGGAAACTTCACTTCACCGCGTTCGGCGGCAGCACAAATGGCACTGCGACGTTCGAGAAGACGGACCTCGGCATCATCCTTTCCGCCGACGATCCGGACATGCCCGGCCTGAAGACGCTTCTCTACCCCAACCCGGCCGGGGATGTGGTGTATGTGGTCCTCGACAACACCAACGGCACAGCGCCTCAAGGCCACCTTGTGATCTGTGACATCACGGGCAGGATCATTCACAGCCAACGCGTCGAAGGCGTGGAAGGACTGCGCGCCATCACCGTGCCCTCGACGAACTGGTTGCCCGGCCTGTACCGCGTAGCGTGGCAGTATGATGGAGGCGTTGTGGGACTGGGGACGGTGAGTAAGCTCTAATCATCGGAGGTTTGTCCCCCCTTGTTCCGAAGGACATACGATTGACTACCTCTTGTGCAGCACGACATCGTTTGGTCGTGAGAAAAGGATCACGCAATGATTCCTTTCGGAGAAAATGCCTATCCGCTCTTGGTGGATTAGCTTTGTCCACCATCGGACCATGCGCGCAAACAGATCCTTCCTGGCTGGAATCCTCATCGGGGCGACCATCGTCGGTGCGGCGGGCTATTTTGTATTGCAATCCGAATCCGAAACGGGACTTTCCGAACTGAAGCCCTGGACGCCGCAGGAGCACATCATCCCCGACTCCTTCAACGCCGCCCAGCAGGCCGGATTGCTCGGCAATCTGCTCGACCTGGTCGACGCTGATCTAAAGGATGATCCCCATCGCATACTGACGCATGAGACGATCGACCGCATCGCCGCTTTCTGCTACGGCGCCCGACCCTACCTCACGATCGAAGGCGACAGTCTGGGCCAGGGTCCGTTCAGCCCGGAACGCGGGCAGTTGCTCCTCGCGCTGGCGCGGATGAACCTCGACTCCGCCACATGGCTGGCCGTCAAGCGCAAGGCGTCGTTTGCCGCAGCGTACCTGCCTGAAGCGGAACTGGCCGGCGCCGATCTCTCACATGCCGACCTGCGCAATGCCTGCCTGCGGGATGCAAGATTGAAGCGGGCAAACTTGTCAAACAGCAATCTCCAATACGCCACCTTGCACGGCGCAAACCTGGAGGAATCGA
>CAYMLN010000504.1:0-2512 GCA_964391045.1 uncultured Saprospiraceae bacterium | reverse complement strand
TCGCGGGGAGGTTGAGGCTCGTTTCCGTCCCATGCATCACGCCGTTGGAAAACGGGGCGTATTTCAATTCGCCGCTGATGGGATCTTCGCCCACGAAGCTGTTGAATTGCTTGTGGACAAAGAGACTGGTCTTCGGATCGATCAATACGGTGAGCGTATCCTTCGGCACCAGGACGTTGGACGCGACGGCCTTGATGAACCCGTCGCTCTCCGTCACCGTGGCCTTGTCGAAGAAATCGACCAGCTCGCCTTTGCTCATGAAGCCGTACGACAAGGCAAGGGTGAGCGCCTTCTCGATGTATTCGGCCGCTTCTTCCTGCTTGCTGTCCTGGATCCGGCCGCGGATCCCGCGCATGTCCTTGCCGCTCGATTCGGCGTCAACCACGTTGGCCTGTAGCTTGCCGGTGGCGTCGAAGCTGAACTCTGTGACGACCGTGGCCTTTTTCTCGCCGTTGACCGTAGCCGTAGAGTGGCGCTTCCAGATGTATGAGGCGAGTTGCTTCATGTTGGCCGCCTCGGCGGAGGCGACGGCAAGGGAGAGCTTTTCTTTGTCGACCTGCGCGTCGATCCCCGCGGACACTACCGTCGGGAGGAGCAGGAGGGTGAGTTTTTTCATGGCAGCTAAGACTGACTGATGTCCAAGGTAAGGAAGGATGATCAGAACCGGAGGCCAATGCCGCCCATGGCGGAATTGACGAAGCCGTCGTTGTAATAGCTGTTCGAGCAATACGCCCATTCGTACTCCAGCGCAAGGAACAGGTTGTCCTTGACGTCCACCTCGACCCCGGCGCCCGCTCCCGCAAAGAATCCGGTGTCGTTGGCCTGGAGGTCAACGGCCGGTCCTTCCCGCTTCAGGTTGGAGAACTGTATGCCCAACGCCCCTTTAAGGAAGGGTTTGACCTTGCCGGTGGTGAACCGGTATTTGGGCGCATAATAGATCGGCCAGGTGGTGATCTTTTCCGTGACCGTTGCGCCGTCGTCCTCCGACGTGACATGGAGATACCCGAAGCTGAGCCCGTGGGAGAATTTGCCGAAGGTGGGATTGTATTCATACAGGGCATTGATCCGGTAGCCGCTGGCGCTGTTATCCGTATCTGCCGAGTTGGCAAAGACGTATCCGCCGCCCAGCGTCAGGGCGCCTTGCTGTGCATTCGCAGACCAGCAGAGGACGAAAAGCGGAAGGACGATGAAGAGGCGTTTCATGATCGATTGATTTAGCCGTTGATTATTTGCGTTCGATGACGACCTGGTGAAGCGTGCCGTTGAATTTCGACGACCCGCCGTAGTCGGCGACCGGCGTGCCTTCGTCGAGCCCGACATCCGCGAGGTCGTCGACGGAGAATATTCCCGGTTGCGTGCGGGGGATGCGCCCCTCAGCAACGTTCTCCCCGTTGACATGGATGACGCCGTTACCGCCCTTGCCAAGACCTCCGCCATCATAGGTGAATGTGTAGGTCAGGGTATAGGTTCCGGGTTTCAGCGCCTTGCCGGCCATGATCGTCGTCGATTCCAGGCCGAGGAAATTGTACGTGAAGGCAGGCTTACCGTCTTTCAGGTAGAAGGACAGTCCGCCGAACCTTCCGCCCTGGCAAACGATCACGCCGTTTCCGTGCTTGTCGACGTCCACCGCTGCAGTCATCGTGTAGGAGGTATTGCGCAGGTCGATGAATACGTCGAGCTGCATACCGCGCATCCCCGGGCCGAGCACCATCTTCATGCGATTGTCCATCACCGTCGGGCGACCTACCGCGAGGGCGTCCATTCGTTCCAGTACCCTGTCATCGATCGGCAGTACGTAATATTTTTCAGCTTCCTGCATGAATATGTCCTGCAGTTCCTTGAGTTTTTCCGGGTTTCGCGTGGCCAGGTTGTTGGCCAGGCTGAAATCTTCAGGCTCGTAGTACAGGTCCCAGACATCCTCCTGCAGGGTGGTGAGCGGCTTGGTGCGCCAGGCCGGCCGGTGGATGGTTCTGGCCAGCCAGCCGTCTTTGTAGATAGCCCGGTTGCCGAACATTTCGAAGTATTGCGTGGTGTGCCGTTCCCGTGCGTCTCCGTTCCGGAAGCTGTAGGCAAAACTGGTGCCTTCGATCGGGTCCTGGGCAATGCCGTTGACCATGCGCGGGGCGGGAATGCCGGTGACGTCATACAGTGTTGGCGCCACGTCGATCACGTGCGTGAATTGCGACCGGATCTCGCCTTTGGCGCCCAATCCTTTCGGCCAGTGGATGACCATGCCGTTGCGCGTGCCGCCGTAGTCGGAGCCGACCTGTTTCGTGTAGGAAAACGGCGAATCGAAGGCTACCGCCCAACCTGCCGCCATATGCGGATAGGTAGATGGCGAGCCCCATTCGTCATAATGCTTGAGCATGTCCGGCACGGTCTCGACGACGCTGTTGAAATAGGTCATCTCGCTGAACATGCCGTTCATCTGCCCTTCGGCGCTGCACCCGTTATCGCCGGCGATGTAGATGAAGACGGTGTTTTCCAGTTCCCCCAGCTGCTCGATCGCGGA
>CAYMLN010000503.1:0-2515 GCA_964391045.1 uncultured Saprospiraceae bacterium | reverse complement strand
GCCATACGCCATGAGGAGGTTTGCCCCGAGGATGAGCCGGTAGGGTCGCTCCTTGAATCCGTCAGCCGCCTGCCGGAAGGTGCGGACCATGAGGAACATGAGGATCTGGGTCAGCCAGCCCGCGAAGGCGAAATGGGAATGGCTTTCCTGCAGGTATTTCTGGTGGAAGAACGGGAATTCAAAGCCGATCTTGTAGCGCATGATCGTGCCCAGGAGGGCAACGAAGATCAGGCCGGCGAGAATGGTCCGCGTCGTGCGGCGGTCGTTATGGTCCTGCGCGTCGTGCATGTCGCAAATTTAGGACAATGAGGTATAAAATAGATGTGTGCACCCCGAAGACAAGGCTGTGAACTTCTCAGTTTCTCGACTGGTCAACGCGAAAAGGGACAGGTAAGGCGCACGACCGTTCCGTTTTCCGTCCCGGGGCCGATCCACAAGTCGCCATGGATTCGCCGGGCGCGCTTTTCCATGTTGCCGATTCCCTGACCTCCTCCCGGCCGACCTAAGGTCGAGGTCGACTTGCCCGACCTGCCCTCCGGCGTGTATTACTATGAATTGCGCACAGGTAGCTTCAGCGGCGTGAAGCGACTGATCAAGGATTGATTTTCACTACAAAACACCAGTCAGGGGAGACCGTGGACCGACCATGTGTCTCCCCCTCTTTTTATGGCCCGTGGCCTCTCGGCCATGGAGCGCCTGCCGGTGCGGGATAAGGCGCGCATCCCTTACCTTTGCCCCCGCATGATCGAGCTACCTGTAAGCCCGGGCACCCCGCGATCCCGCAAGCCGGATTGGCTGCGGGTCAAGTTGCCGATCGGGGAGGAATACCGGAAGGTGCGGCAACTCGTCGACACGTACGAGCTCCACACCATTTGCCAAAGCGGCAATTGCCCAAACATGGGCGAATGCTGGGGCGCCGGCACGGCCACCTTCATGATCCTGGGCAATGTCTGCACACGCTCCTGTTCGTTCTGCGCCGTGAAAACCGGTCGTCCGAATGAATACGATACGGATGAGCCTCGTCGCGTGGCCGAAGCCATCATGCTCATGAAGGTCAAGCACGCCGTCATCACGTCGGTCAACCGGGACGAATTGAAGGACCGGGGCGCGGAGATCTGGTACCAGACCGTTGTCCAGGTCAAGGCGCTGTCCCCGCAGACGACCATCGAGACGCTCATTCCGGATGTCAAGGCCAACTGGGACGCCCTCATTCGCATGATCGAAGGCGGCCAGGAGGTCGTCTCGCACAATATGGAGACGGTTCCGCGCCTGTACCGGCTGGTCCGTCCCCAAGCCAAGTTCGTGCGCAGCCTGGAACAGATCCGCCGCACCAAGGAATTCGGCAAGCGGACGAAGTCGGGCATCATGGTCGGTCTCGGCGAGACGCGTGACGAGGTCCTGGCGACCATGGACGCCCTCCGGGAGCACGGCTGCGACGTCATGACGATCGGCCAATACCTCCAGCCCACGCCGATGCACCTTGCGGTGGCCGAATATGTCCACCCGGAGGTGTTTGCATACTACAGGGAAGAAGGCGAGAAGCGGGGCTTTGCGTTTGTCGAAAGCGGTCCGCTGGTCCGGTCGTCTTACCATGCCGAACGGCATCTTTAGCATAGCTACTTAATCTGGTCCTGACGTCATGCAGCCGCGTTCATGCGGCCTTGTTCTTGTTTTCGCGTGTTGGGGTGGGCCCCCTTGATTTTTAAAGGTGCCAACCCGTATTTTTCACAATCACCAGTGAAAATCTTTTCCCTTCGTTGACCACCATTGATCTGGATCACGCCCTGAAGGCTCATTTTGGCTTTGCGGAGTTTCGTCCGCCCCAGGCCGAGATTATTCGCCATGTGATGACGGGTCGGGATGCGCTCGTCATCATGCCGACGGGTGGCGGGAAGTCATTGTGTTACCAGCTGCCGGCGTTGCTTATGCCGGGTTTCACGCTCGTCATTTCTCCCCTCATCGCCTTGATGAACGACCAGGTGAATGCGTTGCGGGCCCGCGGGATC
The DNA here is from genome assembly GCA_964391045.1 of uncultured Saprospiraceae bacterium. GTDB lineage: Bacteria > Bacteroidota > Bacteroidia > Chitinophagales > Saprospiraceae > Opimibacter. The sequence goes on along the minus strand of CAYMLN010000503.1, from coordinate 509 downwards.
GAAGCCGGCGCGTTGCACAGCGGGACCGCACCTTCGGAGGGTGAACAGATCTTCCGGCAAATCAAGTCAGGTCGGCTCAAGATTCTCTACGTGTCCCCTGAGCGGGCGTTGACGTCCAGGTTTCTCGATTACATTGCCGCACAAGACGTCTCGCTGGTGGCCATCGATGAAGCGCATTGCGTGTCCATCTGGGGAAATGACTTCCGCCCCGAGTACGCGATGCTCTCGGTGCTGCACGAGCGTTTCCCGACCGCGCCGCGGATCGCGCTGACCGCCACCGCCGATCCGGCCACCCGCGCCGAGATCGTGACGGCGCTCGCGCTCGATGACGCCCGGGTCTTCGTCTCGAGCTTCGACCGGCCGAACATCACCTACCGCATCGTCGATCGCGGCGAGGCGCGCCGCCAGCTGGTCGACTTCATCGCGCAGCGTCATGCGCGGAGCTCCGGCATCGTCTACAGCCTGTCGCGCGCCAAGGTCGAGCAGGTCGCGGCCCACCTGAACGACGC
>CAYMLN010000502.1:0-2523 GCA_964391045.1 uncultured Saprospiraceae bacterium | reverse complement strand
GGCCGATCGTACTCGAGAGCATGGTCTTCCCGGATCCCGTGATCGGGATCGCCGTCGAGCCGAAGAGCCAGAAGGACATGGACAAGCTCGGCATGGCGCTGGCCAAACTCGCCGAGGAAGATCCGACCTTCCGCGTGAAATACGACGAGGACACCAACCAAACCGTCATCAGCGGGATGGGCGAGCTTCACCTCGAGATCATCGTCGACCGCCTTCGCCGCGAGTTCAAAGTCGAATGCAACCAGGGGGCTCCCCAGGTCAACTATAAGGAAGCGCTGACGGCTACGGTCGATCATACCGAGCGCCTCAAGAAGCAGTCCGGGGGTTCCGGTCTGTTCGCCCAGATGTCCTTCACGCTCGGCCCGGCCGACGAGGAGTTCCTCCAGAGTGATGACTTCAAGAGCGGCAAGACGCGCCTGCAGTTTGTCAACGACGTCTTCGGGGGCTCCGTGCCGAAGGAATTCATCCCCTCGATCATCAAGGGCTTCAACGCCATGATGGACAACGGGATCCTGGCCGGCTACGGCATCGACAGCATGAAGGTTCGCCTCTACGACGGCCAGACCCACGCGGTCGACTCTAAGCCGGTGGCCTTCGAGCTTTGCGCCAAGGAAGGTTTCCGCGAGGCCGCCAAGGGCGCGCGTCCGGTCCTGCTCGAGCCGATCATGAAACTCGAAGTCGTCACCCCGGACGAATATGTCGGTCCGGTCATCGGCGACCTCAACCGCCGCCGCGGCCTGCCGAAGGGCCAGGACAGCCGTCCGGGCGCCGTCGCCATCCAGGCCGAGGTGCCGCTGGCCGAGATGTTCGGCTACGTCACGCAGCTCCGCACGATCACATCCGGTCGCGCTAGCTCGACGATGGAATTCAGTCATTATTCCCCGGTGCCGAAGAACATCGCCGACGAGGTGATCGACAAGGCCAAGGGCGCCGTCAAGGCGTAAACACATAGGAAACGCGCGGCCCGAACGCGGGCCGGTATCATAAACTCATTTTTTAGGAAGGTAATGAATCAGAAAATCAGGATTAAGCTCCGCTCGTACGACCACAACCTGGTCGACAAGTCCACGGAGAAAATCGTCAAGACTGTTCGCAACAGTGGGGCTGTAGTCACCGGCCCGATTCCGCTGCCGACCGAGAAAGAAATATTTACCGTCTTGCGGTCCCCGCACGTAAATAAGAAATCTCGAGAGCAGTTCCAGTTGCGCACGCACAAGCGATTGATCGAGATTTATACACCCACGCCCAAGACGGTCGACGCGCTCTCCAAGCTGGAGTTGCCGAGTGGTGTAGATATCCAGGTCAAGCTGACGTAATCGCAAGGTCGCTCCGTGTACGGAGCGGTCCGAACGGATTGTAATCGGGTCCGCCGCTGCCCCCTTTGCGGGTCAGGCGCGGCAACCCCTGTATCAAAACCATTGTCAAATAAATCATCGAAAGGTGAAAGGAATAATAGGCAAAAAGGTAGGCATGACCAGCATCTTCGACCAGAACGGTCGCGCGGTGGCATGCACGGTGATCCAAGCCCAGCCCAACGTCGTGACGCAGGTCAAGACGGTGGATTCGGACGGCTATGATGCCCTCCAGCTGGCCTACGGCGAGGCCAAGGTGAAGAACACCTCCCAGGCAATGCAGGGTCACTTCCAGAAGGCGAGCACCGCCCCCAAGCGCAAGTTGGTCGAGTTTCGCAACTTCGACATCAGCAAGGGCCTGGGCGACGTGATCTCGGTCGACGAGGTCTTCGCCGAGGGCGAGAAGGTGTCGGCCATCGGCACCAGCAAGGGGAAGGGCTTCCAGGGTGTCGTCAAGCGCCACGGGTTCGGCGGTATCATGCAGCAGACCCACGGTCAGCACAACCGCCTGCGGGCGCCCGGTTCGATCGGCGCCTCCTCCTATCCGTCCAAAGTCGTCAAGGGCCTCCGGATGGCCGGCCGCATGGGCGGTGACCGCGTGAAGATCAAGAATCTCCGCGTCGTCAAGCTCGTGCCCGACCAGCACCTGATCCTCATCAAGGGCGCGATCCCGGGGCATAACGGTTCCTTTATCATCATCGAAAAGTAAGTGGCCATGAAGGTTGATGTATTAAACAGCAAAGGGGAAAAGACCGGCCGCAGCATTGAGCTGCCGGACGACGTATTCGGCATCACCCCGCATGAGCACGCCGTCTACCTGGCCGTCAAGGCCTATCTGGCCGCCCAGCGCCAGGGCACGCACAAGGCCAAGGAGAAGAACGAGGTGGCCCGCACGACCAAGAAGGCCTTCAAGCAGAAGGGAACGGGCGGCGCACGCCGCGGTTCCTACAAGTCGCCGGTGGTCAAGGGTGGCGGCCGCGCATTCGGCCCGCGCCCGCACCTGTACGTGCTGAAGGTCAACAAGAAGGTGAAGCTCCTGGCCCGCCGCTCGGCCCTCTCGTCGAAGGCCCTCGCCGGCAACCTCATCGTCGTCGAGGACATCCGCATGGACAAGCCGCGCACGAAGGATTTCGTCGCCGTGCTGAAGAACCTGCAGATCGACAATTCGAAG
>CAYMLN010000501.1:0-2523 GCA_964391045.1 uncultured Saprospiraceae bacterium | reverse complement strand
AAGGTTAGGTTATGGATCTATTCCCGGAAAGGGCCGGATACCCCGAACAAATCCTCCGGAACCCGGCGCCCATTTGTTCATGACCCAAGTGTACGTTGGAATTCTACCCCCTACGGGCTCATTAAGGCCGATTGGGGGCAGAAGACCCCCCAACCGGGCATTTCCGCTGCCGAGCGAAATCCGGGAAAACGGGCTCCGGAAAGCCGGTCCCGAATGGACGTTGCGGCCATGATCAACCTATTTCGGCTTGGGCAACGACCCATCTCAAGCTGCCGGGCCATCCGGAGTCGCCGGATCAATGGATGTGGATACACCCAGCATGCCCATCCGAACGCGATGCAGCCAGGATAGCTGATAGCGTCCATGATTGGCGGATAACGCCGGGGCCAACCAACGGGCCGGCAATGCAGCACATCCAGACGGAAACACCCATTGAGGCAGGCCCGCTGCATCTTGCACAGGCATGAAAAAGGCTGCCCGGCATGGGATCCAGGCAGCCTTTACAATGGGTGTTACGAAAAAAGAAGCGAGAAACTATTTACAGGTTATAATTCCAACGTTGTAGATCGGCACGGCAGCGTCCGAAATGCCCTCAAGGCATCCGCCAATACGCCGTTCATCACCGGGCACAAAATTGTCCAAGCGCACAGCTGCATTCCTTACATCACAAATCCGATAGCAGAAAAACGACGGCACCAAAAGTCAGCAGCGCCGAACAAGGGGGTTGAATGAATCAAACATACACAATCGAGCCGATCCGGACAATGGTAAAAATGTTAAAATCACGTCAGATCGTCAGGAATGCCGGGCGAGCGCTCCTAACAGGACACGAAAGACAAAACCCGGAGGTGAAGGACATCGGTCCCGGACAGAACTGAAACGCGATCAGGTAGCCTGCGGGCGCAGCAACCCGATCACCGCATCGAGCGTCAGCGATTCCTGGCTGCCCGCCTCCATGTTCTTGAGCATCATCGTCTGCCCGAGGCGCTCGGATTCCCCGATGATGGCCACGTACGGACAACCGATGTCGCCGGCGTACTTCAGCGGTTTCTTGGGCTTGCCCGGCTCGGGATAGAGGTCGGCCGCTATGCCAGCGCGACGGAGGGCGGATACGCATTGGAACGCATACCGGTGTGACGCTTCGTCAAGAGCGGCAAGGATCACCTTAGGCCCGGCCATGACGGACGACGGGAACAGATTCTTCGCCACGAGTACATCGTAGATCCGCTCCGCGCCGAACGAGATCCCGATTCCGGGTACGTCCGGCCAGCCGAATACGCCGGTAAGATTGTCATACCGGCCGCCGCCGCCGAGACTGCCCATCTCCGCATCGAGCGCGGTGACTTCAAAAATGCACCCCGTGTAATACCCCAGTCCGCGTGCCAGCGTGAAGTCAACCTTCACGGTATTCGTTAGTGGTTGTCCGTCGAGCAACGCCATGACGCCGCGCAGCTCGTTGACCGCCGCAGTCCCCTCTGGCGAGTCGCCCAGCAGGTTGGCCAGCACGTCGAGATTGCGAACGTCGAGGGCCGCGAAGATCTTGTCCTGCGCCACAGCGTCGATCCCACGCTCAGCCATCTCCTTGCGCACGCCCGACTCGCCGATCTTGTCGAGCTTGTCAAGGGCCATGGTCATGTCGATCCAATTGTCCGCCACGCCCGCATGCGCGGCAAGCCCGTAGAGCAGTTGCCGGTGGTTGATCCGGATCTCGACGGGGATGCCCAGCGCCGTGAAGACCTCATCATAGATCTGCACGAGTTCGGCCTCATACGTGAGGGCCTTGCCCCCGGCGACGTCCACGTCGCATTGATAGAACTCCTGGTAGCGCCCTTTCTGCGGCCGGTCGGCGCGCCAGACAGGCTGGATCTGGTACCGCTTGAACGGCAGCGAGATCTCGTTGCGGTGCATGACGACATAGCGGGCGAACGGCACGGTCAGATCGTACCGCAAGCCGCGACGCGCGACCGACGGCGCGAACCGCGCACTGTCGCCTTGTGCGAAGGCATCCTTATCAGCCTTCTCGAGGAAGTCGCCGTTGTTGAGCACCTTGAAGAGCAACCGGTCGCCTTCCTCACCATACTTGCCGGTCAGGGTGCTGAGGTTCTCCAGCACGGGCGTCTCGATCGGCACATACCCGTATTTGATAAACACCCGCTCGATCGCGGCAAACATCCACTTGCGGCGCGCGACCTCGATGGGGAGGAAGTCACGGGTGCCTTTCGGTATACCAATGTCCATGCTTATAAAAGTTTTGGGTGGGTTCTCACAGAGGCACAAAGTTCGGTTTTCCTCCCCTTCACGTTCTCCTTCACCCCATGAATCCTGGACGCATTAACGATCCTGACCGAGATCACAGAAACAGGCTTGCCTCTATTCGCTTACTCCTCGCCGTTTACCGTTTGCCGTTATCCGTTTACCGTTATCCGTTATCCGTTATCCGTTTTCTAAACAACCCCGGCAAACTCCCGCAGGAACCTTACATCATTCTCAAACAACAGCCGAATGTCGTTGATCCGATACTTG
>CAYMLN010000500.1:0-2531 GCA_964391045.1 uncultured Saprospiraceae bacterium | reverse complement strand
TTCATGCTCGACACCAATTTCAAGCGCGCTGTCGTCCTATTGGTCGATCACTCGGAAGACGAGGGGTCTGTGGGATTCATCCTCAATAAACCGCTCACCGTGCGGATGAACGAGCTCGTCGAGGACTTCCCCGAGATCGAGGCCATGGTCCATTACGGCGGACCGGTTTCCACCAATACGATCCATTACCTGCACAACGTGGGCATGCTGCTCGAGGGGAGCACCGAGATCGGCCCCGGTGTATTCTGGGGGGGCGAGTTCGACAAGCTCAAGTTCCTCGTGGAGCGCGGCCTGATCACCGGCGATCACATCCGGTTCTTCGTCGGTTATTCCGGCTGGTCGCCCGGCCAGCTGGCCGAGGAATTGGATTCCGGATCATGGATGACATCCGATATGCATCCCAATTACCTCTTCAAGTCGAAACCCAACAAGCTCTGGAACCAGGTTCTCCACAACAAGGGGGATATCTACGGGGTGATCGCACAGGTACCGGAGGCAGTCAGTCTTAACTGACCCTGGGCGTAGCGGCCCGGCTTCGGGGCCGATCCCGGAATTTTTCTTCTCTTTGCACCGCCAAACAAACCGGTACTGCCTGACAGTCCGCATTCGCTATCATGCTTACACTGAAAGACATCAGCCTCCATTTCGGTGACCGCGTTCTCCTCGACGGGGTGTCCTTCAGTGTCCGGCCGGGCGAGAAGGTCGCGCTCATCGGGCGAAACGGCGCCGGGAAATCCACCCTGCTCAAGATCATCGCCGGTCGCCAGCAGGCTGACGGCGGGATCATCGACCGCGCAGGTACCCTGGCCTACCTGCGCCAGGAGATCACGATAGACCCGACCTTGTCCGTCAAAGATGCCGCGTACACGGCCTTTGACCGCGTACTCCAGGTCCAGCGCGAACTGGACGAAGTGACGGACGACCTCCACCATCCCCACCCGGAGGAGGAACTCATGCGGCTGAGCGAGCGGATGACGGAGCTTTACCATGAACTTGACCACCTCGGGGCCAACTCCATTGATGGCGACATCGAGAAAGTCCTGAAGGGGTTGGGATTTGACGACACCACCTTCGGTAAGCCAGTGGGCCAGTTGTCCGGCGGCTGGCAGATGCGCGTTGAACTGGCCAAGCTGCTGCTCAGCCGGCCCGATTACCTCTTGCTGGACGAACCGACCAACCACCTCGACATGCCGTCGATCATCTGGCTGGAGCGGTACCTGAAGACCTCATCGACAGGCATCCTGCTCGTCTCGCACGACCAGCGATTCCTCGACCAGTTGACCGACAGGACCATCGAAATCTCGCTCGGCCGGATCTACGACATGCCCTATCCCTACTCGCGCTTCATGGAGGAGCGGGAGAAACTGCGCGAGATCCAAGCCGCCGCGTATGCCAACCAGCAGAAGGAGATCGAGCGCAAGGAAAAGCTCATCGACCGCTTCCGCGCCAAGGCGTCGAAGGCGAGCATGGCCAAGTCGCTGGAGAAGCAGCTGGACAAGATCGAACTGATCGAACTCGAGGATGTCGATACGTCGGCGGTAAAGATCCGCTTCCCGGCGATGGAGCGCGCACCGCGCACCCTTGTCGAGGCGAAACACCTGGACAAGTCCTATGGCGACAAGCGCGTCCTCGTCGACGTCGACTTCATGCTCGAGCGGAACGAGAAAGTCGCGTTTGTGGGCCAGAACGGGCAGGGAAAATCCACGCTGGCCAACCTCATCACGGGCAAGATCCAACCGACCGCCGGTCACCTGGACATCAACGAGCGCACGAGCATCGGATTCTACGCGCAGGACCAGACGGAGCGCTTCGACACCTCGAAGACCGTCCTGCAGACCATCGAGGACGTGGCCAATCCCGAGATGCGCCCTCGTGTCCGGGCCATCCTGGGGGCGTTCCTCTTCAGCGGTGAGGATGCGGAAAAGAAAGTTTCCGTCCTGTCCGGCGGGGAGCGCGCGCGGCTGGCGCTGGCCTGCATGATCCTGTCGCCGACCAACCTGCTCGTGATGGACGAACCGACGCACCATCTCGACATATCGGCCAAACACCGGCTCAAGGAAGCCCTCTTGAATTATCCGGGCGCGCTGATCGTGATCTCCCACGACCGGGCATTCCTGCGCGGGCTGACCACGCGGACGCTGGAATTTGCGGATGGGCGTATTCGGGAATACCTCGGCGATATTGACGAAATGCTGGCCCGAAAGGGTGTCGAGAGCCTCGACCTCGTCCAGTCGCGGCAACAGGCCAAGGCGGCTGAGCAGGCAAAGGCACAGGAGTCGGCGAAGACAGTCGCCGGCCCGGCCGCTGTGCCGCCGGTCAATAAGGAGCTTCAGCGAAAGGTCGCCAAGCTGGAGAAGGAGATCGGGGAGATGGAGGCGGACCTGAAGGTCCGGGAGGCGCAGCTGGCCGATCCGGCCTTTTACGCGTCCGGTGATTTCCAGGCGGCGGTTCGCCAGTATGAGGATGGGAAGAAGCGCCTGGAGGCGAAGACGACCGAGTGGGAGCGCCTGGTCGAGCAGATGAGCTAAAAA
>CAYMLN010000499.1:0-2532 GCA_964391045.1 uncultured Saprospiraceae bacterium | reverse complement strand
TGGATCCAAATCAAAGAGTTGATTGAATCAGCCAGGAAGAGTCCCCTCTTGTAATCTGCGATCGCCCTTGTCCAGTTTTCGGCGGATTCATGGATCAGGCCTTCATTGACATAGAAACGCGACAGCAGCCCGATCGTATTTTCAAGATTTTCGTCGGAGGCATGCCATCGCAGACTGGCTTCCGTAAGTTGTCCGTAATAGGCTGCGTTTTCGAAGTCGCCGAACCGGGTATAAATGTTCGATAGTTCGCTTTCAATGTACCATGTCCATTCATCCAGGTGAACGGGATCCTGGACATGGCGATTTGCGATAAGATAATATGTTTTGGCTTTTTGGAACTCGCCAAGTGATTTTGCCCTCGATCCCATGTGCATGGTGGCGAATCGAATTTGCTTGCGTTTCTTCTGATCTTGACGACCGGGGTCTGGATCGATGAAAGGCTCCAAGGATTCCAACAGGTGAAGGTCGCCATACGTGTTGGCTGCGATGACGGCGCATTTCTTGAGATGCTGATAGTAGCCCGCGGTGTCGCCCGAAGCCCAGATGTCGTAAAGCGAATCCCGCCTCGCCTCAAATGCCGCCTGCCCGGCAGTCGAGGTAGAGATCGCTGTCGCCAGGAGGAGCGCGACGAGGAGGCGTTGGGGCATTGGTCCGTTCAAATTAGCAAATGTCTTGCATGTATTCACCGACCATGGGAAAGAAACACGGATGCCTGGGCGGGCATCCGTGTCAGCGGCCATTGGGGTTCTGGTCAGGGGTTCCAGGATATTACTCGACGGTGATATTGAAGGTTCCGTCCAGCGAGCCGTACGGGCCCAGGTCGGCCTGGAGGCGCAGCGTGTGCTGGCCCGGGCTCATTTTCTTGAAGATCAGGTAGTACCCGTCCGTTACGGCGGCCTGGGATTCGCCCGTCACGCAGGGGTCCATGCAATCGGTCAGCGACGGATGACCGGTGAAGTAGAACAGGTCGGACAGGAAGCGATAATCCTCCATCCCGGTCAGCTCCTGGCCGTCGAAGGTTACGTGGATGTTATCCACGATATCGATGGCATCTTGGGCGCCCTCCTGCAGGAAGTCCTCCAGCGACTGTCCCGGGGCGGGCCCGAAGTCCGGATCCGGGCACGGCCAGTCGTTGATGTAGTTGATGATCGGCGTCATGACTGGCTTGTTGCGCGGGATCGTCACGTCATACTCGTACGTGCTGACGGAGCCGGACAGGAAGAAGATCGGATAGTCCTGATTGAGCGCGTAGACCTCCTCGCTGAAGATCGTCTCGCAGTCGAAGGCCATCAGGCGGATCCAGAAATCCTCCGCCCATTCGGCATAGGACTTCCCGTAGGGATGCGCGGTGGGCGGGTAAAGGATGCTGTTTTGGTTGGCGCGCGCCTCGAGACGGCCATCCGCGAGTTGACCCGAAGCGAGGTCCTGCTCCTGGCTGCAGGAGAAGAATGTGACGGCGGACATGAGCCATGCCAGTCCGAGCAATCGGGGGAAAAGTTTGGTTTTCATACTACTTGAGGTTGAAGGTGATGCCTACTCGGTTCGGGGATTTTCGGCGCGGTCCCGCAAGCCGACAACCTGGACTGAAACAAAGGAGGAGATGGCGGCTTACGGGAATGAATACCCGGGCACGGAGAATCTTAGCAATCAAAAGCACATAAAAAGAAGCGGGCGGATCCAGGTAGCCACCAGACGATGGCCCGGAATTTATTCCGCAAGCCTGGCCAGCAGGGCTTCCGCCCGGTCCCGACGCACCGCGATCTTCTGGTCGCGGTAGATGCGTAGATGTTCGTGGGCAGAGACCAAGTCGCCGCGCTGCAGGTCGGCGAGGGCCAGCAGGTATCGCGCCTCATACCCGTAGGTTGTTGCAGGCGCCTCGACCATCCGGAGGAGGAAGGGTCGGGCTTCTTCGGCGCGTCCCAGGGTCATCAGGGCATTGGCGTAGCGGAAACGGACGGTCTCACGGACTGCGATTTCCTTGGGCAGTCCGGCGTATGCTTCGATCGCGTCGGTATACCTCCCGGTCCAATACATGGCCTCAAAGGAGCCTTCGGGTTCGTCCGCGCTGCGGTCTCCGGGCTCCATGGACATATCCTTGTAGGGTTCAAAATACTCCGCAAACAGGGCCGGCCCGTCGGGCGTCTTCCAGTCCTTCGGCTTTTCAGTTGGGGTCGGGGATTCAGGCGCCGGCCTCGGCGTCTCCACGGATTCGGGTTCAGGCTGCGCGATGTCGGGTGTGGTCGGATCCTGAGGCATGGTATCGATCGTCTCGGCAGGTGGCTGGTCCGGTGCGTGGGGCGGGACTGGCAAACGGTCTCCCCACCAGAGCAGCGCGGCCACGGCTGCGGCCGCCGCGATGACGATCCACAGCCAGGGCGGTCGCCGGGTCTTTTTGGCTGCTGTTCCCGTCGCATCGCCGTCGAGCCTGGCGTCGATGGCGACGAACTGCTTGCGCAGTTCTTCCCGCCGATATACCCGCAACGCCTCGACGGCCTGTTCCATGTCCCGCACCATTTGATCAAATTCCGGATC
>CAYMLN010000498.1:1554-2533 GCA_964391045.1 uncultured Saprospiraceae bacterium | reverse complement strand
TTCGAATAGCGGGCATAGACCGTCTGCCTGTAGGTCGTGCTTGAATTGTTGGTCGAAACCGTATAGAGATAATCAAAAGCGGCCGTGAACTCGAATTCGTCGACACGCGTCATGATGATCGGCCCGATCCCCTTTCGGTTTCCCGTCTTGAACAGCCGGAAGTCCTTGAGCCAGGAGATGGTCGAGACCGGATCGTCCTCGAAGTATTTCCATTCCAGCTTGCCGGCCACCGACTTGAACGCATGCATGCGGTCCGCCTTCCTGTACCATTTCATGCCCGGTAATTTGATTGGCGAATATCGTTCAAGATGTCGCTTGCTGCGGCCTCCGCCCCTCCGCCGCTGACCAGCGCATCGGCCACTGCCGCATAGCCGGTGCGAATGTCGGACAGCCGGTCCTCGTCGAGGATCTCCGCCAGGGTCGCATCGATGCGTTCCGCCGTGCAGGTATCCTGGATGAGTTCCGGGACCAGCGGCCGGTCGGCGATGAGGTTGACGAGCGAGATGTATGGCACCTTGATGAGGCGCTTCGCGATCTGGTACGACAGGGGACTGCCCTTGTAGACGACGACCTGCGGAACACCGAGGAGCGCGGTCTCCAGCGTGGCCGTGCCCGAGGTCACGACAGCCGCTTCGCATCGGGAAAGCACGCCTCGCATGTCCCCGGATACGATGGTCATATTGCCAATGCCCGCCAGGATGGCCGCGTATAAGGATGCCGGCAGATGCGGGACGGCCGCCACGACGAAGTGGTCCGCGGGACGACGGCGGGCCAGTTCGGCCATCACAGGAAGGAGTCGCTCGACTTCATGCCGGCGGCTGCCGGGCAGCAATGCGATGCGGCCGGGCTCGGGCGCGTGGCGATACGTCGTATCCTGCCGGATCGCCATGGCCAGCGGATGGCCGATGTACATGGCGGATACACCGAACTTCGCATAGAACGCCTCCTCGAACGGAAGGATCGCGTACATCCGCCGAAC
>CAYMLN010000498.1:0-1544 GCA_964391045.1 uncultured Saprospiraceae bacterium | reverse complement strand
GCCGAACCGCCTTCCGGATCTGGTGGACGCGCGACGTGTGCCAGGCCCACAACTGGGGCGAGATGTAATAGTAGACGCGGATCTTCCGCTTCGCGGCCCACTTCGCCATCCGGAGGTTGAACCCGGGATAATCGACCAGGATCAACGCGTCGGGTGCGAAATCGAGGATCTGCTTTCGGGCCAACCTGAAATTGCGCAGGATCGCCGGCAGGTGCCGCACGACCTCCACGAAACCCATGAAGGCGAGCTCGCGATAATGCCGTGCGATGTCCGCGCCTTGCGCGGCCATCTCCTCCCCGCCCCAGCCGCGGATCGACGCGCCGGGGTCATGCTGGCGCAACGCGGCGCACAGCAGGGCGGCCTGCTTGTCCCCGCTCGCCTCGCCGGCCAGGACGAAGTACCTCAACCGCGCAGAATATTAAACCCGAATTGCCAGAACCAAATCCCCACGAGGAGCATCGTGGCGATGAGCATCCCGCGCACGGTCTCGTGCTCGTACATCTTCCGCCGGAAGCGGATCACGAAGTGGTTGGCGCAGATCGACACGAGGCCAAGCGTCCGGGTGCGGAAGTCCTCGGCAAAGCCCACGTCGCTGATAATCCCCGCCTTGTCGAGCACGGTGTAGAGGCCCAACAAGACCGCATAGGTCAGCACCGGGATCCCGATCCCAATGGCGATACCGGTCCAGACCGTATTGCGCTTGAATGGCGGCGTACTCATGGGCGGATGTTTTCGAGCACCTGCAGCGGTGGTATCGCCTCGTGGTGCGTGAGGTCATGCCGGGACGGCACGACGGAGATGTAGCCTTCCCGCAGCGCGCTGATGTCCGTGCCGGGGCCCGTATCCTGGGACACGAAATTGCCCGTGAGCCAGTAGAATTTCTCGCCGCGCGGATCGACGCCCTCGACGAACTCCTCTTCCCAACGGCCTTCGGACTGCCGGCAAACCTTCAGCCCCTGGATCGGGCCGAGGGACGGGTGCGGGATATTGACATTGAGCAGCCGGGTGTGTGCCAACCCGTTGCTGAGCGCGTGTCCGATGATCTGGCGAATCCACGGCGTCGCGGGATCGAAGTTGGCATTCATCGAATAATCCTCCAGGCTGAACCCGATCGAATCGATGCCCTCGATCGACGCTTCCATCGCCGCGGAGATCGTCCCCGAATACAAGATGTTGACCGACGCGTTGGAGCCGTGGTTGATACCCGACACGCAGAGGTCGATGCGCCTGTTCTTGAGCAGCACGTTCTTCGCGAGCTTGACGCAGTCGGCCGGTGTGCCTGAACACTCGTAGGCCTCGACATCGTCGAAGACATGAACGCGGTTGAGCCGCAGCGGGTCGGCAGGCCGGCGACCGCGCGCAGCGTGAGCGCCACCGCCGAGGCGGGTGTTAGCGACGGGTGCGCGCACAGGAAATAGAGCTGCAGCGTGTCGTCCACTTCCTCGGATCCCTGTCCCTTCTCTGGGCGCCGCAGTTGGTCGCCCAGACTCCGGACGAGATCGTCGCGCGCATGCTCGAGGCGTTCGAGCGGAACACCGCCTCCG
>CAYMLN010000497.1:0-2555 GCA_964391045.1 uncultured Saprospiraceae bacterium | reverse complement strand
CTTCGGGCCGATCATGATGGTGTGGTTCTCCATGCTGGCCTTCTGGGGCGCTGCATCGCTGCTGGACCAGCCCGGCGTATTGGCGGCGATCAATCCCCGTTACGCGTATGATATCCTGACCTTGCATCCGGGCGCATGGGTGATCGTCGGGGCCGTCTTCCTCTGCGTGACGGGAGCGGAAGCCATGTACTCGGACCTCGGGCATGTCGGCCGGGCGAATATCCAGATGGCGTGGATCTTCGTCAAGGCATCGCTGCTTATCAATTATTTCGGCCAGGGCGCGTGGTTGATCAACACCCACCAAGGCGCCCTGCTGGACGGCGTGAATCCCTTCTTCGGGATGATGCCGCGTTGGTTCGTTCCCACAGGGGTCGTCATTGCGGCGCTCGCCTCCGTCGTCGCCAGCCAGGCGCTCATCAGCGGTTCGTTCTCGCTGATCAACGAGGCGATCAAGCTCGATATGTGGTTCCGGGCCAAGATCATGTACCCGAGCAAGCACCGGCAGCAGATCTTCATCCCGCTGGTCAACCATATCCTGTTCGTCGGAGCCGTCACCATCGTCCTGTATTTCCAGACGAGCCTGGCCATGGAGGCGGTCTACGGCGTGGCGATCACGATCACCATGTTGACGACCACGACCTTGCTGATGTTCTATTTGCGCCGGAAACTCCATTGGGACTGGTTCCGCGTCGGCGCGATCACACTCCTCTTTTTTGCTGTAGAGTCATTCTTCTTTTCGGCCAATCTGCACAAGCTCTACCATGGCGCCGGTTTCACGATCCTCGTCATGGTCCTCTTCACGCTCATCATGCTGATCCACTACCAGGCCAAGCACGTGTTGCTGCGGAAGAAGAAGTTTATCGACGTGCATGCGCACGAGGACATAATCACCGACGTGTCGAACGACAAGGAGATCCCCAAGTTCGCGACGAACATTGTGTACCTGACCTCCGCCGTTTCCATTCACCGAATGGAGAAGCAGATCCTCAAGTCGATCTACCAGAAGCAGCCCAAGCGCGCCGACGCGGACTGGCTCCTCCATTTCAACGAGACCGGCGTCCCGTACCAGCAGGAATACCAGTTCAACGAGATCGTCCCGGGCAAGATCTTCCGCGTCGACTTCAACCTCGGCTACAAGGTGAAGCCCAATGTGAAGGACATGTTCACCCAGGCGATCGAGGACATGGCGGCCAAGGGACAAATCGACCTGGGTAACCGCTACGAGAGCCTGCGCAAGCACGACATCCCGTCCGACTTCCTGTTTATCGTGATGCGCAACACCTTCAATCTCGATGCGGACAGCCCGATCGTGGAGGTCTTCCTGCTCAACGCCTACAGCGTGATGCAGCGCGTCGAAGAACCGCCGGAGCAATACCTGGGGATCGACCGGAATTCCCTCCTGGTCGAGTATATCGCGCTACGCTAAACTGCGGCCGCAGGCCTACCGGATGTTGCCGAGACTGTCCCGTACAATGGCTTTGCCGTTGGCCTCGACAAGTGTGTCCAGACGGTATTTCGCCTCGAAGATCACGGCCCCGTCGCGGCCGAACTTGCGCACATCGCCGTCGAGCTTGCCCGTGACGAATGTCCGGACGAATTCCGGTTTCCCGTCCTCGTAGAACATGGTATCCCCGCCTTCCAGCTTCCCGTCCGTGTAGTACTGGACTTCGCGAACGGCCCCGCTGGGATAGTACACGGTGGTCTTCCCGGTCTGCACGTCGTTGACGAATTGCCGGACCATCTGGACCTTGCCGTCCTTGAAGTATTCGGTCATCTCGCCTTCTTTCTTGCCGTCGATCTCGATGTGGCGACGCTGGAGTTCACCGCTAGGGTAGTGCTGCAGGACTTCCTTTTCCCGTGACGCTTCAGGCTTGCAGGCGATGAGGATCGAACCGGGGATGAGCGCGATGAGCAGGAAGCGGGCGCTGCGGCGAATGCGGGATGGCGTAGGCATGGGTTTGGATGTGCGGAATTCAGGCCCGAACATAAAAAGAAAAGGACTGCGGCGCATCGCGGCAGTCCTTTTCCAATCGCCCAAAGGCAGGATTTACTTTTTCCAGGGCAGGGCATTGACCTTGCGGCCGATCGCCGTGCCGAAGCGCATGCCTTCGTCGGCGTCCATGCGCCAGTGCACGCCCAGCAATACGCGGGACCATGCATTCTCTTGCGCGGCTTCATAGAAGCTGCCGAAGGTGCGTGGTGTACCTTCAAATTCCCCGCGGCCGAGGTGACACTTGTCGGTGAACCGGTAGCTGTATCCGAAGACGCTGCCCAGCGCCTCTGCGGCGGCAGCCCCCATGGTGGAGTGTCCCGACGGATATGCAGGGAATGCCGGGGTGTTGTTCGCGACGTTGGTCAGCGGGTTATACAGGTTCGTCTCGTAGGTCGGGTCGATCACCTTGCGGATGTAGGTGACCGGACGCTCGATGTTGTAGTGGAACTTGGAATTCCAGCAGCCAATGTTGGCATCGGCCAGTGCCAGGCCGACCTTGGCATAAGCTTCGAGGGCGGTGGCCAGGTCGTGTTCCGCTATGCCGAAGGCACCAATCCCAACG
>CAYMLN010000496.1:0-2560 GCA_964391045.1 uncultured Saprospiraceae bacterium | reverse complement strand
CCTCGTCGGTCTTGGGCGAACCGACCATGTCCATGACATCCTTGGTCACGTCAGCGACCTTGATCAATTGTTCCACGAAGAGTTCCGGATTGCGACGCTCGTCGGCCAGGGTGGCGGCGTAGAAGCCGTCGCGGTCGAAGTTTTCACCGTCTTTCTGCAGCGATGCGACGACCGGCTGCGAGCAATGGTGGTTGGTCATCACAAGGCCGTCGGGGGAGACGAACGAGGCGGAACACCAGCTGGCGAAGCGGAGCGCGGACTCGCGGCCCTCGTCAAACCAGCCCTGGTCGAGCTCATAGCCGTAGGCTTCCTTGAACCACTCCTTTGGCGGGTTCTCGAACGTCCACATTTTCCCGAAATCGAACGGGCTGGGTTCCTGCTGGCCAAACACGAGATTGGCGGACAGCCCAAAGAGCATGGCGAACATCCATGCCAGGCGATTGCGTTTCATACTGTTGATTGGATTTTGAATTGTCATTGGCAAATCACGGCCCGGGCGGGCCGAAAACCGCCACAAAGGTAGCAATTAATCCCCGTCAGGCCGGCAACACGACCAATGCCCCGGATTTCCGGACGGAAGGGCTTAACTTTTCGCCCACCTTGTTGTTTCCAATACCATGATGAACGCGTTCGCCCGGATCTTGCTCGCTTCCTTCCCCCTTTGGGCCTCTGCCTGCCAGGCGCAGGCATCCGAGGGCCAGTCCGGCACCCGGCCCCTTCCGGTGGACGCTACCGTACCGAAAGCTATGCAGACAGAAATCGCCACGTTCGGCGCCGGATGCTTCTGGTGCGTCGAAGCCGTCTTCCAGGAACTCAACGGCGTCCTCAAGGTCGAATCCGGCTATATGGGCGGCGACGTGCCCAACCCGACCTACAAGGCCGTTTGCACCGGGACGACCGGCCATGCCGAAGTGACCCGGATCACCTTCGATCCGTCGGTTATCAGCTATACCGAGTTGCTCGAGGTCCTGTGGACCGCGCACGATCCGACGACCCTCAACCGCCAGGGTGCCGATGTCGGCACACAATACCGGTCGGCGATCTTTTACCATACGGACGAGCAGCGCCGTATCGCCGAGCAATCGAAAGCGGAGGTGGCTCCAACGATCTGGGAGGACCCGATCGTCACCGAGATCGTCCCGGCCACCGACTTCTACGTTGCCGAGGATTATCACCAGAATTACTACGCGCTGAATCCCAACGCAGGCTATTGCCGGATCGTCATCAGCCCGAAGGTGGAGAAGGTGCGTCAGAAATACGCCGACAAACTCAAGAAACAATGAGCACGCTGCAGACGCTCCGCATGCCGATGCTGCTGGTCATCCTCCTGGCCGGGGGCATGATCTCCTGCGCCAATTCACAATCCGCGCCGAAGCACGCGAAATCCGCACCCGCGTGGTTTGTCGACAGCCAGGGCGATACCATCCGCACGATCAACCGGTCGGATGAGGAGTGGAAGAAGACCCTCGATCCGCTGGCCTACGAGGTCCTTCGGGAGAAGGGAACCGAGCGCGCGTTCACGGGTCCGCTCAATGCCAACAAGGAGAAGGGCGTCTATGCCTGTGCGGCCTGCCAGCTCACGCTGTTCAGCTCGGACGCCAAGTTCGACTCCGGCACCGGGTGGCCCAGTTTCTTCCAACCGATCGACAAGACGCACGTGCAGCTGGAATCAGACAATGCGTACGGCATGGTGCGTACGGAAGTGTTGTGCCGCCGCTGCGGCGGCCATCTCGGCCACGTCTTCGACGACGGGCCGAAGCCGACAGGCATGCGGTATTGCATGAATTCCGCGGCGCTGACGTTCCAGCCGAAAAACTAGATCCCGGATCAGAGCTTTACGCCGAGCGTGAAGACAAACCGGTGCCGGACAAGATCGGTCCGCACGACGGGTTGCGGCGCATCCTTCGTTTCATACGGCAGGAATCCCTCTTCCGTGCGATGGAAGCGGTACGCCACGTCCATGTAGAGGGCGTCCCACCGGTACCCGATACCTCCATGACAGGCGGTAGACATCGAGCGGTCGTTGACATAGGGCGACTGGTCGAGGCCGATGCCCGCGCGAAGCCGGAAGCCTTCCAGCGCCAGTTCCCCGCCCATGTTGACCGTGAAGGCGGTCGTGTAGGTGTTGCCGATATCGTCGTTGACCGCCCGCTCCTCCGCCTCGAACGCATTGCCATTGCCGCGCACGCTGTAGTCGTAGCGCATGCCCGCATAGTCCGTCCAGGTAACACTAGCACCGAGGAAGCCCTGCTTGCCGGCGATCACGCCGATGCCGCCCATCCATTTCCAGGGAATGCGGAGCGCGTATTCGAATGACCCGTAGGGGGATTCCGAGAGGATAGGACCGTCGTGGTTGTCGTCGGTGAAGTCGTACGTGACGGTCGTGTTGAAGTTGTCCGAGAGGATGAGCTTGTTGGGGGTGTGCGCGGAAAGCGCAATGTTCATGGCCTTCGACGGCTTGATCGTGATCCCGAATTTGCCGTTGAACCCATAGCCCGAGGTATTGATAAACCGGGTATAGGTCATGTAGTTGAAGAAGGGAATGGCATCGCCG
Source organism: uncultured Saprospiraceae bacterium (assembly GCA_964391045.1). Lineage (GTDB taxonomy): Bacteria > Bacteroidota > Bacteroidia > Chitinophagales > Saprospiraceae > Opimibacter. The sequence goes on along the minus strand of CAYMLN010000496.1, from coordinate 6 downwards.
GCGTCG
>CAYMLN010000495.1:0-2560 GCA_964391045.1 uncultured Saprospiraceae bacterium | reverse complement strand
GACGGTCACCACATCATCATCCAACTGGATCGAGATATCGCTGACCGGCAAATGGAGATTGTCGACGGCGGCCTTCATCTTATTTATCTTCTGCCGCTTTACTTCTTCGGCGGAGGCTGCCGCCGCGGCTGCTTCTTCCTTCTTGTCCAGCACTTTTTCACCGGAGCCTTTTAAAAATGAAAATAGTCCCATGTCGTTTTGGTTTTAGTTTCGTTCAATTGCCGAAATGGCCTATATCTGTAACTGCCATAGCATCCAAATAATTTCACGACACACAGCTTTTTTTGGCCCTCCCGGATTTCTGCGCGCGGTGGGCCGGCCCGACATATTAGAAAATGGTTTATAATAAAAGGGCAAATCTTATCTTTAGGGGTTCAGCTATAGGCCAAGCGTATTGAAGACCAGGACCGAGCCCGATACCCTTGACGCGGGGAGAGAAACCCCGCTGATGAGGCAATATTTCACCATCAAGGCGCAGCATCCGGAAGCCCTTCTCCTTTTCCGCGTCGGAGACTTCTACGAGACCTTTGGTGAAGATGCCATCCGCACGGCGGAGGCCCTCGGCATCGTGCTCACCGCGCGCAACAACGGCGGCAGCAACATCGAACTGGCGGGCTTCCCCTACCACGCGATGGACATGTACCTGCCCAAACTGGTCCAGGCCGGTTACCGGGTGGCCATCTGCGAGCAACTGGAAAAACCGTCAAAGGAAAAGAAGCTCGTCGATCGCGGCGTGACGGAGATGATCACGCCCGGCATCGCTACGTCGGATGCACTCCTCCGCACAACGTCGAACAACTACCTGGCGTCACTCCATTTTGCCGGACAGCAGCAGCTCGGCGCGGCATTCCTCGACCTCTCCACGGGCGAGTTTGTCGTCAGCGAGGGCGATGCCCGCGAGATCGCCAAGTTGCTCCAGAGCTTCGATCCGTCCGAGATCATTTACGCGAAGGGCAGCAAGGCGCGGCTGGCGGCCCTCCTCGGCGAGGCCTACTATACCTTCGGCCTCGACGACTGGATCTATAGCCAGGACTACACGCAGGAGAAGATCCTCCGCCATTTCGAAGTCGCTTCACTGAAGGGCTTCGGTATCGACGACCTCACGACGGCCCAGGTCGCCGCCGGCGCGATCCTCCACTACCTGCATGCCACGAAGCAGGACGGGCTCAAGCACATCCGCACGATCAGCCGGATCCACACCGAGCAGTACGTGTGGATGGACCGGTTTACCATCCGTAACCTCGAACTGATCTCCCCGTTACAAGAGTCGGGGCGAAGCCTGCTCGACGTCCTCGACCGGACCGTATCGCCGATGGGCGCACGCATGCTCAGGAAATGGCTGGCCCTTCCGCTGGTGGATTTGTCCGAGATCCGGCAGCGACATGACATGGTGGCCTTTGCCCTGGACCACCCCGACGTGCGGGAGCAGCTCCAGGACCTCATCCGCCAGGTCGGCGACCTCGAACGCGTCATCTCAAAAGTCTCGCTCGCCCGGATCAATCCCCGCGAGTTTGTCCAGCTCCGCCGTTCCCTGCAGTTGCTCCAACCCCTGCGCGACATCCTGATCACGAGCGAGCAATCCGGCTGGGTGCGCATGGCCGACCAGATGAACCTCTGCGAGCAACTCCTGCGAACCCTGGAAGATGCCCTCGAAATCGAAGCACCGGCAGTTCTCGCGAAAGGGCACGTGATCCGTACGGGATACAATGCCGTGCTTGACGAGTACCGGGACATCCGGCTCAACTCCAAGGAGATCCTGGTCAACCTCCAGCAGGAAGAAGCTGCCCGGACGGGGATCCAGAACCTGAAAGTCGGCTACAACAACGTATTTGGGTACTACCTCGAGGTGACCAATAAATACAAGGACCTCGGGCTGATCCCGGAATCCTGGGTGCGCAAGCAGACCCTTTCCAACTGCGAGCGCTACGTCACCGACGACCTCAAGAAACTCGAGCAGAAGATCCTGTCCGCGGAAGAGCAGATCAGCACCCTCGAAGAACAGCTCTATCACGACCTGGTCCAGGCCGCACAGGCCTACATCGGCCCCGTGCAGGTCAACGCCCGCATGATCGCGCAACTCGATGCGATCCTGTCGCTGGCGACTGTCGCAAGCGCCTACGGGTATTGCCGTCCTGTCGTGGATGACAGTGACGTGCTCGAGATCCGCGACGGCCGCCATCCGGTCATCGAACGCCAGCTGCCCCCGGGCGAGACCTATGTCGCCAACGACCTGTCGATGAATGCCGACGACCGGCAGATCTTCATCATCACCGGCCCGAACATGTCGGGTAAGTCGGCCCTGCTTCGGCAAACCGCCCTGATCGTGCTGATGGCGCAGGCCGGCAGCTTCGTACCCGCATCCGCGGCCCGGATCGGGCTCGTCGACAAGCTCTTCACCCGCGTCGGCGCATCCGACAACATCTCCTCGGGCGAGTCGACCTTCATGGTGGAGATGAACGAGACCGCGAGCATCCTGAACAACCTTTCCGCGCGAAGCCTCATCCTCATGGATGAGATCGGCCGGGGCACCAGCACATTCGACGGCATCAGCCTGGCATGG
>CAYMLN010000494.1:0-2564 GCA_964391045.1 uncultured Saprospiraceae bacterium | reverse complement strand
TTGCAGACGGCGAAGTCGACGCCGTTGATCCCCTGGTTGTACATGAACGTGACCGCATTGCTGCCGCCTCCGCCCACGCCGAGGACCTTGATGATGCTTTTTTCAGCCTTGGGTATATCAAACAACATGTTCGTCGGATTTAATTGGATGGATTGCTTTGGTTGCGTGGCGGTCAGGTCTAGAGAAAATCGCGATCAGGCGTGGCTTCGAAGAAAGCCTTCGTCTCCTCGAAGAAGCGTGTGAATAGCCCGCGCCGCTTGGGCTGGTTAGGGTCATCACCTTCTTCCGTCTCGTCGGTGACGACCGGCTGGGGCTCCCCGGAGGGCGTAGCGGTGACCTGCGCGGCCTTCGCCTCGCGACGCGCATCGTCCTTCTTGTTCTTGTTGACCATGATGTCTGTCTCGTCCGGGTTGTCCGGCGCCGACAGGCCGTGGATGATCAGGCCGATGGCCGTGGCGTAGACCGGGCTCGACACGTCGTCGCGCTGGCGCGTGGCGATGTGCTCGACCGGCAGGCCGATGCGGGCGCTCATGCCCGTGCGGTATTCCGCGAGCAGGTCGATCTTGTTGAGCAGCGCGCCGCCGCCGGTGAGGACGATACCGGCGATGAGCTTGCGCTCGTAGCCGGATTTCTTTATCTCCATCTTGACGAGCTCGAGGATCTCCTCCATCCGCGCCTGGATGATCATGGCCAGGTTCTTCTCGGAGATTTCCTTGTGGTCCCGGCCGTTGAAGCTCGGGATCGTGATAATGCGGTTGTCGACGACGCTCTCCGCAAGGGCCGAGCCGAACTTGCGCTTCAGCTTCTCCGCCTGCTCGTGCATGACCGTGCACCCTTCCTTGATGTCACCCGTGATCACGTCGCCGCCGAAAGGCACGACAGCCGTATGCCGGATGATGCCCTCCTGGAAGATCGCGATGTCGGTCGTGCCGCCGCCGATGTCGACGAGGGCCACGCCGGCTTCCTTCTCTTCCTCCGTAAGGACCGCCGCAGCCGAGGCGATCGGCTCGAGGACGAAGTCATCCACGCGAAGGTTGGCCTTCTCGACGCAACGCTCGATATTCTTGTGCGCAGAGAGTTGTCCCGTCACGACGTGAAAATTGCCGATAAGCCGGTGGCCGCACATGCCGACGGGATCGAGGATGCCTTCCTCGTCGTCGACCGTGTACTCCTGCGGCAGGATGTGCAGGATCTTCTCGCCCGGCGGCAGCGCCAGCCGGTACATGTCGTCCAGCAATGTCTTCAGGTCTGACTTGGCGATCTCCTTGTCGGCATCGGCCAGCGTGAGGATGCCCTGGTGCTGGAGGGACTTGATGTGTTGGCCGGCGATGCCCACGTACAAGTCCATGATCTCCACCCCGGCGCTCTTCTCCGCCTGGATGACCGCTTCCTCGATCGCGCGGACCGTCTTGTCGATGTTGGCGACCACACCGCGGCGCACCCCTTCCGACGCGACCTTGCCGACGCCGAGAATTTCGATGCTGCCGTACTCGTTGCGGCGACCCACCATGACACAGATCTTGGTGGTGCCGATGTCGAGCGCGACGACCGTCTTTGACCTTTGCGTTTCTTTGTACCTCATGAGGTTAATAATTTAAGGGTTCAACTTTCTGCGGGCCACGATCTGCCCGGCGAATCGTGTATCGATATACGCGTACGTGTCCCACCCGGCGGCAGGCAACGCTTTTCGGTACCATTTGCGGATCCGTTCCGCCTTGTCGGCCAGGTCGTCGGTCGTCCCGATGAGGATTCGCGACGGACCCATCCGCGGCACGAGCCAGATCTTGTCCGGCGACTCCACGTAGACCTGGTCCACGAGGTAGGCCATGAACTCGTCCTCGCGGAAGAGCTCAGTGAGCTGCAGCATCGGCGCGATGTTCCACTTCGATGCGGAATCGACAGCCGGGAAATTGCCCGTCACGACGGGCACGCGGGCGGCATACTGGCGCGACACAGGCATGCGGATCGTGTCCGCATCGACGTACCAGTGACGGCCGGCGTTGTCGACCACGCGCATCCGCGGGATGCGCTGGTCGAGGCGGAGCACCAGCTCGCCGTTGGCCGCGAGATACACGTTTGCATCCCGCACGTATGGGTGCGTCCGGAGATAGGTCTCAATGGTCCGCATGTCGACCATGTCGACCGGCAGGTCCTTGAGCGGACCGAATTTCTTGGTGACCATGCCGACGATCTCGTCCGGCACGATCAGGTTGTCGCCCTCGTCGGCCAGGACGACCTCGGCCACGACGTCGCGGATGGTCTCGTCCGCCTGGAACCGCGCCGCGGTCAGGGACACCCCGCCCAGGCCGGTCAGGAAGACCAGCCAGAAGGCAGTTTTGATCCGGTGTTTCGTCGTTTTATTCATTCGTCATATACATTCGCCTGATCACCTCAGGAATATGCTTGTCCAAATCGCCCGCGCCCAGCGTGATGAGTGTGCGCGGCTTGTGTTCCACCACCCAGTCCACCCAGTCGTCCCCTTTCAGGTACAGCTTGCCCGGATGGTGCATCAGGTCGCAGATCAGTTGGGAACTTACGCCCGGCATGGGCAGCTCGCGGGCCGG
>CAYMLN010000493.1:0-2565 GCA_964391045.1 uncultured Saprospiraceae bacterium | reverse complement strand
ATGCTTTGTGTCAGTTGGTTACCCGTCGAGAACTCTTCCGATCCAAGGCGAATGAGCTGGGATGAACCGTCTTCAATGAAGACATACGGAAAGTCAGACCCGATCGGATCGCGGTCATCGTTGACATGCGTATAGCCAATGATCAGGTTGTTTGACATGTTATTGCCAATACCTGTGTTCAACTCCAGCGCGGACGAATTGGTCACGCTCGGGAAGTAGATCCCATTATTGGAGAAGTTGATCGTGTTGTTCGATCCGGCATAGCGGTCGTATTGCTCGGCCTTGGTGTAGTTGTGGCGAAGCGTCAGGCGATTGCTCTTGCCGAGGTTGAAGTCAAGCTTTCCAAAAAGCTTCAGGCCGTTCAGTTCGTCCGAAACGTCTCCATACGTGCCCGGATCATACCCGTAGCTCTCTTTCAGGAACGTGCTGAGGCGGTCCAGGTCCTGCTGCGTCGAATTACCCGTATAGATATTGAAATCGAAAGGCGAAGGAATTTCATCTTTCTGGATCTCCGCATTCACGAAGAAGAAGACCTTGTCCTTGATCACCGGGCCGCCGAGCGAAGCGCCGTAGGTCGACTTCGTGAAGTCGGCCACCTTGGCGGCCTCACTGCCGGTGCGGTCGAGCTGGGCCTGGTTGGTCTTGCCGACCAGGCTCTCATTTTGCATGAAGTAGTACGCCGTCCCCTGGATCGTGTTCGTCCCGGACTTGGTCACCGCGTTGACCGCTGCGCCCGCGAAACCACCGAGCGTGACGTCGTAGGGCGAAAGGGCGACCTGGAACTGGTCGATGATGTCGATGGAAAATGGCGAGATGCCGGTCTGGCCGCCGTTCGTCCCGGACGAGGACAAGCCGAACACGTCATTGTTGACGGCGCCGTCGATGTAGATGGCGTTGTAGCGGTTGTTGACACCGGCAAACGTTGTCCCGTCGCCGTAACCGGCAGCTTGCGGCGTGAGGCGCAGGTAGTCGTCGATGTCCCGGTTGAGCGTCGGCATCCGGTCGATCGCCTCGGTGGAGATCTGGGTGCTGGCGCCGGAAGACTGCCCGGTGCTCTGCGCGGTCGCAACGACCTCGATCGTCGTCAGCTCGGTGATGGCCTCTTCCATGGTGAAATCGTACGAGCGGGTCTCCCCGAGGCGCACCATGATGCCATCCATCTCGATCTCGCCGTAACCGGTGTACGAGGACGTCAATCGGTACGGACCGCCCACGCGGAGATTTTGGATACGGTAGTATCCTTCCTCGTTGGAAACCGCCCCGGAAACAGTACCGGAGGGCTGGTGGACGGCCACGATGACTGCCCCGATGACGGGCGTCCCGGTGTTGTCCATCACCCGACCGGTGATCGTCCCTGTTGTCGTCCCCTGGCTAAACGCCACCGTGGAGACAAACAGGCCAAGCATTAGTATCAATAGTCTCATAATCAGGTGTTTATGAATAAATGAAAGTTGGTTCCGCAAAAATAGACATACCCACCGTCCGAAGACGGATTACTGGGTTAAGTCTGCGTAAAGAAATCATGAGCTGACCAGCCGGGGAGTCGGCGGTGCACAAATGTAAATTTTTCGAATAGATTATTTTTCGATGCGAGGGAGGAAGTTTTCGGCGATCATGCACCGTACGCTGCCCCCTCCGGCCAGCTCGATATTCGACACGTCGGCATGCACGATCCGGGCATGTCTTTCGATGGATTCGCGCTGTTCAGGTATGAGGCTCTTATACGCCCGGCTGGACATGACCATGATCTGTCCGCCATCTCCGGCGCGCAAGGCCAGCATATTGCCGGCGAACTCATCGACCTGGTGCGCGGACAGCAGGACTACGTCGTGGCCCGTCCGTTGCAACTGCAACAGGACCCGTTCGCGCTGCTCCTCCGGGATCACTTCGAGGCAGATAACGGCTATCCCCTCCCCGATCGCCATCATCACATTGGTATGGTAGATCGGCTGGCCGTGCAGGACGGCTTCGAAGAGCACCGGCTGGTACCCCATTTCCGCGCACCACGTGCGCAACAGGTCGGCATCGGTGCGCACGCTCGTACATGCGTAAGCGATCCGGTACTGGCGGTCGAGGATCATGCTGCCCGTGCCTTCGAGGTACACTTCGTTCTCCTCCCAGGATTCAAAATGGACGCGCTGTCCGACAAGGTATTCCTCCGCCAGCCGGTCGATGATGTCCGGCCGGCGCTCGAGCCGCCGCAGGCGGGAGAACATGGGATAGGTCACGACCGCGCCATTCTGGTGCAGGGAGATCCAGTTGTTGGGAAAAACGGCATCCGGCTTGGCCGGGTCCAGCGTATCCTCGAAGACGGTGACCTCGACCCCTTCCCGCCGCAAGGTCTCCACCAGTGCATCGAATTCCGCCCTGGCCCGGTTGGCCAGATCCATCGCGGCGACGTCGGGCGCCTGCTGGAAGGCATTGTTGGCCGCGGTCTCGGCATTGTAGCCGAAGGCAGCCGGACGGATCATGACAACGCGCGAGGTGATCTGGTCAGGCATGGCGAATGATTGAGCGTCAAAGGTAAGCAGGCGTCGGCAGCACGGCATAAACCCTGCCGGCTGT
>CAYMLN010000492.1:0-2576 GCA_964391045.1 uncultured Saprospiraceae bacterium | reverse complement strand
CTGACACCTGGCTTTCTCACCACCTTCGGATGTGATGGGGCAGGTGCCGTTTGGGATGAGCACAACTTCAAAACCTTCCCGGCGTGCGTCCAGCACGGTCGCCAGGACGCATACGTCCTCAGCAAGCCCGGCGACCCACAATCGGCGGATACCATCTTTATTAAGCTGAACAGCCAGGCCGGTCTGGTCGAACGCGGAATTCTGATCCTGATCAAACCGGACGCCCTTCGTCACGATGACGGCTGAATCGGGCAAGGCGAGGTCCGGATGAAATCTGGCGCCGTCACTGTCCTGAATACAGTGAGGCGGCCAGGGGCCGCCCTGTTCCTTGAAGCTCATGTGCCCGATCGGGTGCCAATCCCGTGAAGCATAGACCGGCAAACCCTTGGCCTTTGCGGCTGCGACCCACCGGTTAATGACGGGCACGATCGCATCACCGCCCTCAACAGCGAGTGCACCGCCGGGGCAGAAATCTTTTTGCACATCCACGATGAGCAGGGCGTCTCCGGGTTTCAACGCATCGTTGATTTCCGTCATCGGATGTCCTTTTAGGTATCAGCCGAAAATTTCAGCCTGCCCCTCGGTCATGTTCAGCCAGGTCTTTGATAATACGCTCCTGAAGGTCTATAAGCGATGGACTGACTTCGACGGGATAGGGCGGATCGGCCGGGGCTATCTTTCTCACCCGTTCGGGTAACCGGGCAATCTGATCCCGGGCATTCGCGCGAATCGTCATGAGATCAACGGCTGTCCCCGGCAACCGTTTGCCCTCCCGCATCATCGGCACGAGCAGCGGCCGGCCGGCGGCGGCCTCATCCGCACACCCGATCACGTCTCGCACGTCCCCCTCCCCTTCCGCGATCCGGAACACCTGCTTGCGGCCGGGCAGCACCGGTTTGCCGGTCGATAACTTCAAACGTCCTTTGCCTGCGTACCGGCAGAGTTTGTACGCGATATCCAGGTCCGGTGCGTCACTCGACACCCCCATGCTGGTGCCAACCCCGAACCCGTCGATCGGCGCCCCATTCGCCAATAATGCCGCGATGGCCTCTTCATCGAGCCCGCCGCTGGCGAAGATCTCGACCATTTTCAGTCCCGCCTCATCGAGCAACCGCCGGCTCTCCCGCGACAGCGCAAGCAGATCCCCGGAATCGAGACGCACCGCCTTGACCTTGAAATCACTTCCCAGGGATTTGGCGAGATCGATCACCTTTCGAACCCCGTCCAGCGTGTCGTAGGTGTCCACCAGCAGGGTGGTCTCGGGAAACACCTGTGCAAAATCACGGAAGGCGGCCCGTTCATCGTCGTGGGCCTGAATGTAGCTGTGCGCCATCGTCCCGGCCACCGGCACGCCGTACACTTTCCCTGCCAGCACATTGGAGGTGGAGGCCACTCCGCCGATCCAGAACGCTCTGGCGGCTTTGAGGGCGGCATCGATCCCGTGCATCCGCCTGGCACCAAAGTCGACCACCGGCCGTCCATCCGCCGCCGTGACTACCCGATAGGCCTTGCTCGCAAGCACCGTCTGGACATGGACCTGATTCATGACAAAGGTTTCGATAAGCTGGGCTTCCGGCATGGGCGCCGTGATTTCGAGAATGGGTTCGTTGGCAAACACGGGAGTGCCCTCGGGAACTGCATCGACCTTTCCGCTGAACCGGAAGTCTTGAAGCCAGCCGAGGAAGCGGTCGGAGAACAGATTCAGCGAGTCGAGGTAGGTCAGGTCATCCTTGCTGAACCGGAGTGTTTCCAAAAAATCGAGGACATCCTCCACCCCGCACGCCAGCAGGAAATTTCGTCGAGGTGGCAGGCGGCGAACGAAGAGACTGAAGACCGCCTCCTCGAGCATGACTTTCTCAAAATACGCCTGCAGCATTGTGAGTTCGTAGAGATCGGTGAAGAGGGCGAGTCCGTTACCCGCCAGCTCCGAAGGCGGGAGCGCTGTTGAAAGGCTTGCGGCAGTGGCTGACCGGAAAGGGACGTGCAGCCCGGCATCATCTGATGGGCTTGATTTTTCCCGCTCTTTCGATCCGGAAGTATTCGAAGAACCGGATGCCAGGCGATCGGCACCGTCGTTCAGGGTTTTGGCAAACAGCGTTTGGTCCCCTTCATCGAAGAGGACGAACCGGATGTGAGTGAGCGAAGATAGCCCCGTTGCGGCTTCGAGGACCGTTTGGACGGCCACGCGGGCCGCGGCGTCCTTTGGGAATCCGAAAATACCCGTGGAGATGGCCGGAAAAGCAATCGACCGGATGCCGCGTCGTTCGGCCAGCCCCAAGGCGTTTACATAACACTGAGCCAGCAGGTCCTCGGCAGGTTCGTCCTGCCCGTAGACGGGCCCTAGACAATGAATGACGTACCGGTTCGGCAGACGATGCCCGCCGGTGAGCACGGCCTGGCCGGGACTGATGGGCGCAAGCGGGCGGGCTTCTTCTTCCAACCCTGGGCCGGCCGCCCGATGAATGGCACCCGCTACCCCTCCGCCACTGCGAAGCTGGGCATTGGCGGCGTTGACGACGGTCTCCATATCCGGCTGGTGCGCGATATTTCCCTGGACGCATTCGACGGTGATGCCG
>CAYMLN010000491.1:831-2581 GCA_964391045.1 uncultured Saprospiraceae bacterium | reverse complement strand
ACCGTTATCCGTTTACCGTTATCCGTTTACCGTTATCCGTTTACCGTTATCCGTTATCCGTTCACGCATCGGCAAGCGCCTGCGCCGACTTCTGGACTTTCTTACGCTCTTCCTCGTCGAGGATGGACTTGCGCATGCGGATGAAGTTGGGCGTGACCTCGATGCATTCGTCGTGCTGGATGTATTCCATGCATTCCTCGAGGGTCATCTGTCGCTTGGGAGCGATGTTGGTGGCCGCGTCGCTGCCGCTCGCGCGCATGTTGGTCAGTTTCTTCCCTTCCGTGATATTCACGACGAGGTCGCCGGGCCGGTTGTTCTCGCCGATGATCATGCCCTTGTAGACCTCTTCACCCGGATCGATGAAGAAGAAGCCGCGGTCCTGGAGCTTGTCGATGGAATATCCAGTCGATGCACCGGGGTCCTTGGCGAGCAAGACGCCGTTGATCCGGCCGGGGATGTTTCCTTTCCAGGGCTTGTAGGCGGTAAACCGGTGGCTCATGACGGCTTCGCCGGCGGTTTGCGTGAGCAGGGTGGAGCGGAGGCCGATGAGGCCTCGCGACGGGATGTCGAACTCGAGGTGCTGGTAGTCGCCCTTGGATTCCATGACGAGGAGCTCGCCCTTGCGGCGGGTCACGAGGTCGATGGCGCGCGAGGCGAAGTCGCCCGGCACGTCAATGACGAGGTTCTCGTATGGTTCGCACTTCACGCCGTCGATCTCCTTGACGATGACCTGGGGCTGCCCGACCGTGAGCTCGTAGCCTTCGCGGCGCATGGTCTCGATGAGGATCCCGAGGTGCAGGATGCCGCGCCCGTAGACGAGGAAGCTGTCCGCGCTGTTCGTATCCTCGACCTTCAGGGCGAGGTTTTTCTCGGTTTCCTTGAACAACCGGTCGCGCAGGTGCCGGCTGGTGACAAACTTGCCATCCTTGCCGAAGAACGGCGAGTTGTTGATGCCGAAGGTCATGTTCATCGTGGGCTCATCGACCGCGATAAACGGCAGGCCTTCCGGATTTTCGAAATCCGCGATGGTATCGCCGATCTTGAAGTCATCGAGTCCCACGACGGCGCAGAGGTCGCCGGCATAGACCTCGGCGACTTTCTTGCGGCCCATGCCCTCGAACGTATAGAGTTCCTTGATGCGCGAACGGCCGATGGAGCCGTCGGTCCGCACGATCGAGACGGGCTGGTTTTCCCGGATCACACCGCGCGTGATCTTGCCGATGGCGATCCGGCCCTGGTAGGAGGAATAGTCGAGTGAGGTGATCTGCATCTGCAGAGTGCCTTCGTAGGCGATGGGGGGCGGCACGAGTTTGACAATGCCGTCCATCAGCGGGCTGATGTCGGCACTCTGGGTCAGGCTGTCGTTAAACCAATTTTCCTTTCCCGATCCGTAATAGGTGGCGAAATCGAGCTGGTCTTCGCTGGCCTCGAGGTTGTAGAACAGGTCGAAGACCTCGTTGTGCACATCGACCGGCCGGCAGTTGGGCTTGTCGACCTTGTTGATGATCACGATCGGTTTCAGGTGGAGCTGGAGGGCTTTCTGGAGCACAAAGCGCGTCTGCGGCATCGGCCCTTCGAAGGCGTCGACCAGCAGCAGGACGCCGTCGGCCATGCGCAGGACCCGCTCGACCTCGCCGCCGAAATCGGCGTGCCCCGGGGTGTCGATCACGTTGATCTTCACGCCCTTATAGGTGACGGCCGCGTTCTTGGAGAAGATGGTAATCCCGCGCTCGCGCTCGAGATCGTTGGA
>CAYMLN010000491.1:0-821 GCA_964391045.1 uncultured Saprospiraceae bacterium | reverse complement strand
GCTCCTTGAACACCTTGGTGACCTGCAGGATGCGGTCCACGAGCGTGGTCTTGCCGTGGTCAACATGCGCGATGATGGCGATGTTGCGGATGTGTGCGTTGGTCTGTGCCATAGGTGCCCGATTCTGGAAAGGAGGCGCAAAGGTAGGGAGAATCAGCCAGACCGCACCGAAAGCCACCGGGTCGTGCCTCAGGCGATGCACCGGGCGGCTTTCCAAAAAAAAAGCCTCGCGGGTGGGCAAGGCTTGCGTGTTGGCAAAAAAGAATGAAGAACGAATTAGCGCTTGAGGTGGGTGGAATCCAATGGGTTCTCCGGGAGGGTGATTTACAGGGTGGAGAGATAGTGAAGGATCTCTTCATACGGGGTCTTCCGGGGCTCGATGATTTCCATGTGGCTGAGCCCGAGGGTACTCTCCTGCGCGGCGAAGCGGTAGTCGTTCTCGCCAAATTTGGCGAGAACGACAAAGGTCACGCGGTAACCGGCCGGCGAGGCCCCGAAGGGCTCGCAGTACTGCATCACTTCCGGGTCGCCGTCCAGGCGCATCAGGCTTCGGATGTCACGGAAGACCATGTAGACGGCGGTATTGGTGTTCGTATAGTCATCCGGGAGTTCGACACAGACGCTGCTCCGGAGTTGCGGGGGCACGAGATGGAACACGTCGATGCCGACCCACCGAAGGCTGTCGGTGAAGTCGATGCCGTCATGCGGATAGACGTCGAGGCTTCTGAGGAATCCATATATGGAGGTGACGACGAGATGCTGCCCGAGGACCTGGCGATGGCGGTCGCGACATTCCGCTTCGGTGTGATCGCCGACTTCGT
>CAYMLN010000490.1:0-2582 GCA_964391045.1 uncultured Saprospiraceae bacterium | reverse complement strand
AACTGGTGGACGCGGTTGAGGCCCTTGACGTCGGCCCCGTAGGAGCCGGCTTCGCGGCGGAAGCAGGGCGTATAGCCGGTCAGCTTGATCGGCAGGTCGGCCTCGCTGAGGATCTGGCCGCGGTAGATGTTGGTCACCGGCACCTCAGCCGTCGGGATGAGGTATAAGTCGTCGCGCTCGACATAATACATCTGCGCTTCCTTGTCGGGCAACTGGCCGGTCGCGTAGGCGGTGTCGGCATTGACCATCAGCGGAGGCAGGATTTCTTCATAGCCGGCGTAGCGCGCACGGTCGAGGAAGAAGTTGATCAGCGCGCGCTGGAGGCGGGCGCCGGCGCCGCGGAACAGCGGGAACCCGCTGCCGGTGAGCATCGCCCCCGTCTTGAAGTCGATGATGTTGTATTTCTCGGCCAGTTCCCAGTGGGGCAGGGCATTTTTCGGCAATTCGGGCATCGGGCCCGTCCAGGCCCGGGCGACCTCATTGTCCTCCGCGGACCGGCCGTGCGGCACCATTTCGCTCGGGATGTTGGGGATCGACACCATGAGGTTGTCGGCCTCGGTCTTCAGGTTCTGGAGCAGCTGTTCGAGGCCGTCGGCTTTTTCCTTGATCTCCTGCACCTTGTCCTTCAGGGCATTGGCCTCGGCCTGGCGACCCTGCTTGAACAGGCCGCCGATCTCGTTGGAGAGCGTGTTGCGTTCGTTGAGGAGCTTGTCCAACTCGGTCTGGGTGGCCTTCCGGGTGTCGTCCAGGCCGATGATCTCGTCCAGCACGGCCAGACGCTCATCGGACCAGCCCCGTTTCTTCAACCCCGCGATCACGCGCGCTTTCTGGTCCCGGATTATCTGCAATTCCAGCATGGGTACGCAACTTTTACCTTGGGATATCCGTTAAAACACTGTCAGGATACCTCGAAATTTTCGCCAAAGGTAATCCGGCCCTTTCAAAAATAAGTTTTTACCTTAGCGGCGATTACACATCTGCCATCCCGGCCTGAATCCCTTCAGATTCCCTCTTTCCCAGGTTCTTTTGATTCAAGTGGTTGAGTGAAGCGCGTGCAAGCCGAGGTTGGCCCGTCCAATATGATTTCGTGTACCCCTTTGGTTGGATCTTTTCTGATTTAGCATCATGTACGATATTCTGCAGTTGAATGACATGCTCGTTCCTGAGTTGCGGGAACTGGCCGAATCCCTCGGTATTGAAGGCTTCAAGAAGCTTACGAAGCAAGAGCTCGTCTACACTATCCTCGACCACCAGGCGCTTTCCGTCAAGGACAAGACCGGCGGCAACGGGTCGAAGCTGAGCCACCTTCCGGACGAAGTCCCGGTTTCCTCGGATAATATGCGCGTCGACAAGCGCCAGCCCGCCGATGCCCAAAAGCAACAACGCGGCCGCCGGCGTTCGAAGACCGATGCGCCGGAAGCCGAAGAGGCCCCGGCAGAGGTCGTCCCGGCCGAAGACATTGCCGAAGCCGGCGCGGAAGAAAAGGTCAGTCCCGCCACCGAAGAAAAGCCCAATGCACCTGCCCGTCGGCCGGAGCATCGTCGCCCGGAACACCGTGAGCGCGGTCCGCGCCCGGAACACCGCGGCCGCGAGAATCGCCAGCCGCAAGAGCGACGCGAACCCGCACCCGAGGCGGAAACCGCCGAGGCACCGACCGCGCCCGCCGAGGCACGCGAACAACGCGAACAACGCGAGCCACGCGAGCCACGCGAACAGCGCCAGCATGGCGGACAGGACAGGCAAGACCGACAGGACAGGCAAGACCGTCAGGACAGGCAGGATCGTCAAGATCGCCAGGATCGCCAGGGCAACCAGGACCGCCAGGGCAACCAGGACCGGCCTGACCGCCAGCAACAGCAACAACAGCAGCGCGAGCGCGAGATGATGCGCGAGGCGCGCGAGCGCTTCAACGTCGAGGTCGACGGGATCATCGAGGGCGAAGGTGTCCTTGAGATGATGTCCGACGGATACGGATTCCTCCGGTCCTCCGACTACAATTATCTCTCCTCGCCGGACGATGTCTACGTGTCGCCTTCGCAGATCAAACTCTTCGGCCTGAACACCGGCGACACGGTCAAGGGAGCGGTGCGCCCGCCGAAGGAAGGGGAAAAGTATTTCGCCCTCCTGCGGGTCAGCACGGTCAACGGCCGCACGCCCGACGAGGTCCGCGACCGCGTGCCGTTCGATTACCTGACGCCGCTGTTCCCCACCGAGAAGTTCAACCTCCTGACACATCCAGCCGGCCGGGATTACGGCAACCGGATGATCGACCTGTTCACGCCCATCGGCAAGGGGCAGCGCGGCCTTATCGTCGCCCAGCCCAAGACCGGTAAGACCTTCCTGCTCAAGGACGTGGCCAACGCCATCGCGGCCAATCATCCCGAGTGCTACCTCATCGTCCTCTTGGTCGATGAGCGCCCCGAGGAGGTCACCGACATGAAGCGGAGCGTGAAGGCCGAAGTCGTCTCGTCCACGTTCGACGAGCCGGCGGAGAACCACGTCCGCGTCGCCAACATCATCCTGGAGAAGGCCAAGCGCCTCGTGGAATTCGGCCATGACGTCGTCATCCTGCTCGACTCGAT